>NZ_CDRJTB010000058.1:0-46537 GCF_976954365.1 Paenibacillus sp. Marseille-Q9583 | reverse complement strand
TTCCGGCCGCTGTTGTCTCCAGATTTCTTGATTATATACCGTGTTTCACGGTTGAAATCCGGAGACAAAGGCGGGCGCTATCGCTCCGACAGTTCCAAGCTTCCCCTCCGCCACTTTTCCTTTTAGAATGTTTTTAAGTTTAAAATGTCTAGCCAATAACTTTATAATAAAAAATCGTCGCATGTAATTCGCCGTTAGCTGATATTGCATAGCTTGGAATACGTCCCGCTTGCATGTAGCCCATAGAAGTATAGAGGAGATTGGAAGGGTCACCTTCTCTTGTATCTAGCACTAATAATGATCGGTCTTCCTGCATAGCTCTTTTTTCAGCCTTTTCCATAAGAGAACGTGCAATACCGTTACGACGATAATTAGGGTGTGTCATTAGTTTTGCGATTTCGGCTCGATGCGTTCCGTTTGCTTTTGTACATAAATGTAGTTGTACACTGCCCACGATAATATCATTCATTGTTGCGACAAAAAGGATCACATCGGGCGCCAAAACATTGTGCCAATATGATGTAGAGTCTGACGGATCTAAGGGTGGTAAAAAACCAACAGAGGCTCCATCCTCCACAACCTGTATCAGAAGCTTTGAAAGCTCATCTATAGATTCTTCAATCGTTAGTAATTGTTCGATGCTCACTTTGCTAACCATATAAATTCCTCCAGCATTTATAAGTTTAAAAATATAGCGAAATCATAACTGAATACGTATAATTTGTATAACGAATTTTATAGATCGTAATCATTAATATTTTGAATCATAGAGGATGTTATCCATGGACTTATCTCAATTAGAAGCTTTTTTGGCGGTATGCAGAATTCGAAATTTCACCAAAGCCTCGGAGCATCTACATATCTCCCAGTCCGCCGTTACCGCAAGAATAAAAGCTTTAGAAAACTCCGTGGGCAAGGTGCTCCTTACACGTGATAACCGGAATGTTAGCTTAACGCAGGCAGGGATATCTTTTGTTCCTTATGCTGAGCGGATGCTTCGTTTGTTTGAAGAGAGTAAGGTGACTCTATCCGAAGAACTGGAGAACTATATCATTTTGAGTGGACCCGGGTCCGTATGGCATTATTATTACCTTCAGCATATTCTTTCATTTAGACGGGATCATCCCAAGGTAGCCATCAAATTCCTAAGTTATATTGATTCAAGCTATATGATCCGTGATCTTTTGCTGGATGGAATAGTCCAGGTTGCTATTAAATATGACCCGCCGAAACACCCTAAGGTGACCAGACACCTCCTGTTTGTAGATGAAATTATTCTGGTGTCCACACAATTGAGAGAAACGCCTATAAGCAGGGAGGATTTTTTTCAGCGGGAGTATTGTCATTTAGAGTGGGGAGGTCCGTTTCCAGAATGGTTTACTAGTATCGTTGGAGCGGGCTATGTGCCGACACTTCAGACCGATCACTCGATGATTATGCTGGACATGCTGCTACTGGGAGCAGGCTTTGGATTTCTACCACGATCTATAGCACAACCTTATCTCGATCAACAGAAGCTATTTCAACTTCAATGTGAGTTAGACACGCCGATTATAAAGGCTTATGCTCTTTATTTAACTGAGAATGCAGAAGATATTCGTGTACGGCTTGGACTGAAGATGCTGGGGGTGGATAGGTAAATAGTTACTGGAAGTGACTTACAGGCGGGAATTTGAGAGATTTTTGTGAGAGCAGCGGGGTAGAATGGTAGAATTACTCGCTGGTGAGAGGAGCCTGAAGGTTGAGGACGATGAAATATCGTGGAATAGTTGGGATGGGGTTGTTTTTTATGCTTGCCTTTTCCCTATTAGTAAGTATTATTTCCCCAACGATTCAGGACCAAGATACCCCGGTGGCCAAGCAGGGCGTACTGGATTTGTCGAGATGGGACTTTAAGAAACAGGGATTAGTTGATCTAGACGGAGAATGGGAGTTTTATGAAAATAAATTACTGAGTCCATCTGAGATTCAGCAAAGTATAGATAAGAAATCTACATATCTATCTGTCCCAGGCACATGGAAAGGCAAGATCATAGAAGATGGAATGGACCGTAAAGGGGCTGGCACCTATCGACTTAAAGTGTTGGTCAAAGATTCGGATGAGATTCTTGGTTTGAAAATAAGAAGTATCCGAATGTCTCAAAAGTTATTTGTCAATGGGAAGCAGGAAGGAGAGGATGGGGTTCCTTCAACAGAAAGTGAGTCATTTAAGCCAGGGAATACTCCATATACGGTATTTTTTCAGTCTAATACCCAAGAGATAGAAATTGTAATTCAAGTGTCTAACTTCAACTTTATTACTGGGGGGATCGTGAATTCAATCCCACTGGGCGTGCACACGGATATTACAAAACTGAACAGCATTCAGACGGGTACTGACATTGGAATTATATTGATCCTGGGGATGTTTGGAGCATATCATCTCAGCTTCTATTTCGTTGGGCGAAGAGAAAAGGCCTATTTGCTCAGCGGTTTATATTTGCTTATTCTTTCTCTGAACAATTCTCTATACGGAGAGAAGATATTTCAACAGTTATTACCCCATATCCCTTTTGAATCAACTTACAAGCTATTGGAAATAAGCCAGTTTGTCGGTTCGATTATCATTATTATGTTTTACTGCTCGGTCGAGTCCCGGTTGATGTCAAGCAAGAGGATGAGGATCGTGTTGTCTCCTTTTGTCCTTTATCTGGTTTCGGTTTTGGTGCTGCCGTATGGTGTGCATATTCGTATGAAGTATCTATTTGTAACCTATCTTGGAATCGTTATGCTGGTAATCATAGTTAGAATGATCTATTTATATGTTCGTAGCCAGAGCCAAACGACGGATCGAAAAGAATTATTTCTGTTCATTGGCGGTGCGATTTCGCTCCTAATTTTTTTCTTAGATGTAAGTCTTTACTCTGAAAATGTTCTGCAGACCGATTTGGTGGGCAAATGCGGAGTCATTGGTTTTATTGTTTTCTTCAATATTATGTTAGCTGTACGATTCTCAAACACTTATGATAAGACGGAAATGCTGTCCCGTCAGTTGCTAATCTCGAACCAGCTTAAAGATGAATTTCTGATGAACACTTCTCATGAGATCAAAACTCCGCTGCATGGCATTATGAATATGACATCCTTTTTATTAGAAGATGGTGAAGATAATCTTTATCCATTACAGAAACAGAATCTTTGGTTAATTAAGGACACTTCTACAAAACTGTCTATGCTCATTCAGGATTTGATTGATGTTAGTCTTTTGAAGCATGGAGAATTACGACTACAGCAGACAGTGGTTGATCTAAGGGTGGCTTCACAAATTGTATTTGATGTGTTGCAGTTTGAGCTCGCAGGGAAATCTGTACGATTAGATAATCAGGTGGAACCCGATGTTTGGGTGCTTGCAGATGATAGTCGGTTAAGACAAGTCATGTACAATTTAGTTCACAATGCGATCAAGCATACGGATACAGGATTTATTACCATAAAAGCTTATGTAGAGGGAAATACAGTGTCTGTTACGGTCGAAGATTCAGGAACTGGGATATCCCCTGATATGCATACCGCCATATTTGAATATTTTGAACAAGTCGATAAACCACTTCCGCAAGATGGTTACACAGGAATGGGTGTGGGTCTGTATATTAGCAGAAAGCTAATCGAGCGGATGGGCGGTGAAATTCGGGTGGATTGGTCCGAGATTGGCCAAGGCACTCGAATGATCTTCACCTTGCCCAAAATCGAGCGGATCCCTGGCTACCGTGAAGTAGCTACTACAGGGGTGGGACAGCACGCGCATTTTGAGCAGACCTCGCTTGATATTGTGGATCAGAGTGGATATACAATCCTAATTGTGGATGATGAAGCTTCTAACATTCATATTCTGCTGAATATTTTAAGACGGCATCATTACAATGTAATTACGGCGTTTTCAGCGAATGAAGCAATGGACAAAATGGAGCAATACCCTAATATGGACCTAGTTATATTAGATGTCATGATGCCGGGGATTTCAGGAATTGAGTTGTGCAGAACATTACGGGTGCGTTACTCCATTCTGGATTTACCTATTCTGTTTGCTACAGTAAAAGATGCGCCAACGGATATTGCACTTGGCTTCAGGGCTGGAGCGAATGATTATATTACCAAGCCATTTGATGGAGAGACGCTGATTGCGAGAATTCAAACGCTGATTGCAATGAAAACATCGATACAGGAAGCTATCCGAAATGAGTATGCTTTTCATCAAGCGCAAATTAAACCTCATTTTCTGTATAACGCACTGAGCAGCGTGATTTCTTTCTGTTATACAGATGGAGAGAAAGCCGCCTATTTATTATCCATGTTAAGTCAATACATCCGTTATATTCTCGATATGGATCGATCCACATTAGTTGTTCCTTTGCACCGGGAGTTAGAGCTGATTCAAGCCTACGTGGAGATCGAAAAAGCGCGGTTTGGAGAACGATTCGATTTTATTTTCAAAATGGATGAGGGTCTACGTTCTGTTGAGATTCCTTCCTTATGTATTCAGCCGTTTGTCGAAAATGCGATCAGGCATGGGTTGTTTGAAAAAGAGGGTCAGGGCAGAGTTTCGCTCACGGTTCAAGCAGGCGGTAACTACATGAAAGTTATCATCGAAGATGATGGTATAGGTATACCAGATGATCTGTTATATCAATTAACCGGAGACGGGCAGCTAGATGGCAGTATCGGTATCCATAACATTCGAAAGCGTATAAGTGCTATTCCCGGAGCTACTCTTACAATTCATTCCGACCTAGGGTTCGGGACCAAAGTAACAATGTATTTACCAGCAAGCCTTGGGGGCATGGAGGGAGAAACACGATGATTCGTGTAGTGATTGTGGAAGATGAGAAGCCGATTTTGAATTTGATGAAGGTACTGATCGGTCGTAATTCAGATTATACCATTAGCGGGGCCTTTTCTAATCCATTGGAGGCACTGGAGTGTATACCTGATTTACAACCGGACGTTGTATTTATAGATGTTGAAATGCCAAGGATGAACGGGATTGAGCTGGCAAGCAGAATTCAGAAGCTGAAGCATCAACCGGAAATTGTATTTACAACCGCCTACAAGAATTATGCACTGGAAGCGTTCGAGGTAAGTGCACTAGATTATATTCTTAAGCCGATCACACCCGAAGCGATCAATAGGGTCACTGAACGACTTGTTAAACGAATGAGACCTGCGGTGATACTAGAGCCTAAGAAAACGAACCCGATGATCTGCTGTTTAGGTGGATTTGAAGTATGTGATAAAGAAGGGAAGCCCATTCATTTTCGAACACGTAGAGCAGAGGAATTATTCGCATATTTCCTATGTAATGCAGGTCGTTACATCAGCAAATGGAAGATAATGGATTTATTATGGCCGGATATGCAGGATGAGAGAGGGGCATCCAATCTGTATAATACGATATACCTCTTGAAGAAAATGCTGAAGGAAAAGGACTTTGGCATGGAAATCCGCAAAATGAATGATGGTTATATGCTGGAGACTGGAAACGAAAGCTATGATGCTCTTGAGTATCAAAGATCTCATCTAGAAATGGCGGAGGGACAACATAACATTGCGCAAATGGAGCGGCTTTGTCTCTTGTATCAGGGGCCTCTGCTGGATGGAAAGCCTTATCTATGGAAGATATCGCTGGAGGAAGCGTATTGCAAGTTTTTCACAACATGCACTCGTATGCTAGTAGACAATGATTGTGCTACTAAGGACTGGCATAAAGCGGAGCAACGATTAGAAAAGTTCTTGGGCTTATATCCGCTGCATGAAGAAATGAACCAGCAAATGATTGATATTTATGCCAAGCTCGGAAATAAAGAAAAGATCGCACGACTTTATGAGAAATTCGAGGGTGCTTATCGTACTGAGCTGGGGCTGGTCCCTTCAGCAGAGTTTAAAGAGCGTGTAGCTGCATATCTAGTCTGAAATTTTATTTAAAAAGAGAAAGCAGAGGGAGAAATCTCACTGCTTTTTTTGTGTTTTTCGGCATTACCCGACAATTTGTGAGATTTTGGTGAGTTCGGATTGATATGATTTTCCTAAACATGGGAGTAATAAAATACATAGGAAAGAAGTTGAGAGTGTGCTTCGATTAGTCAGGTCCAAGAAAGCTATAAGCATTTTATTATTGGTATTGCTGGTCAACATTTGCTCGTCCCTCTTTATTAGAGGCGGAGAAATGGCTTATGCTGACTCCACGGATATGGATACGACATCGGTATTTCAGAAGGCATATGTTACTAGTTATTTAGGTGGTGTGGTAGATGTAATAGATTTAACGAATTTAACGGTGGAAAAAGCGAAGATCAAGGTGGGAAATCAGCCGAATAGCGCCGCCATTAATCCGAATAAGACCCAGGTCTTAGTAACCAACAGACAGGATGGGACTGTTTCTGTTATAGATCCATCCACTGACACTGTGATTTCAACCATTGCAGTGGGGTCGTCTCCTCATGGCGTTGCATTTAATTCAGATGGCAGTAAAGCTTATGTGGCTAATTACTCAAGTAACTCACTTTCGGTGATCGATACAGCTAATCTTTCAGTGATACGTACAATATCTGTAAGTAATAAGCCAGTAGCAATGGCGGTGATTGGAGATCGTCTGTACTTAACCCAAAACGGTAGCAGTGAGGTCTCTGTACTGGATGTTAAGAGCGACACTGTGGTTGCAAAAATACCGGTATCTTCGACACCCTATGGCCTTTCAGCCAATCCAGCGGGCTCCAAGATCTACGTAGCGACAGTTTCGGGTACTACTGTAGATGTGATTGATACAGTAACAAATAAAGTGGAAGCTGTCATTCCTGTTGGCAGTCAGGCTTACGCAACAGAAGTCAGTCCGGATGGGAGTAAGGTTTATGTAGCTAAATCTTTAAATAATTCGGTCGCTGTTGTCAATGCAATAACGAATCAGGTGGAAAAAACTATCTCTGTGGGTTCTACGCCATATGTAATTGGTCTCTCCAAAGATGGAAGTCAAGCATTTACGGTTAATTACGGTGCTTCAACTATGAGTGTAATTGACACAGCAACAAATACAGTAATACAAACTATAAATCTCAGCCCAGGACCTTTTATGGTAGGTACCTTCATGGTTCCTGTAGCTGTAGCTGTTAATACAGACCCCGGGAATAGTGGTGGTCCGGAGGATACGGAAGCGCCGATAGTGTCCACATATTCTCCTGAAAAAAACGAGCAGAATGTGAAGGTCAACTCAGACCTTACGTTGACCTTTAACGAAGGTGTAAAGGCCGTTTCGGGTAAAAATATATCGATTTGGAAACCACAAGTTACTTCTAACGCCAGTGGTTCCGAATATCCGGAGGTGCTTGCAAACTCAATCAAAATAGAGACGATCGCTGTTGATGATACAAGTAAAGTGACGATTTTGAACAATGTTGTAAAGATCAACCCAGCTGCTGACCTAGATTATAAAACGAATTACTTCGTAAAGATCGACCCGGCTGCGTTTAAGGATTCAGCAGGTAATCTCTATGAGGGGTTGTATGGAGAGATAGAGATTCTTGATGGCCAAGTCCATGTGCCGGATGGCTTCACGGGTGCTGAGGTATGGGATTTCAAAACAGGCGCCGGTATTGATACCACTCCACCTATAGCAACAGAGTTCTCTCCTGCAAAAAAAGAAGTGAATGTAGCAGTCGATGCTAATTTGACGTTTACTTTTAATGAAAATGTACATGCGGGTAGGGGGAAATTTATAAAGATTATGGTACCGGGAACAATGTTCTCGGATGGATCATCTAACAATTATACAGAGGCTGTCGAGTTCGAAAAGATTTCCACGAGTGATACTAAAAAAGTGACGATTTCAGGCAATAAAGTTACGATTAATCCAGCAAAAAACATGGAAAATAATAAATATTATTATGTGACCATGGATAGTGGAGCTTTCCAAGATACCTTCAATAATGATTATGTTGGGATGGTCACTTCGGTACAGTATATAAATAATGTACTAATGGAGATGGGCACAGCTCCTTGGTATTTCAAAACCGGAGCTCCAGCGGATACACTCGCGCCAACGGTAGTGGGATTGACTCCTGCGAATGATGCCAAGGATGTTCCAGTGAATACCAACCTCGTATTGGCGTTCAGTGAAAATGTCAAGGTGACTGGTAAAACGATCAAGATTCTTAACAAGGCAGACGACAGTGTTATAGAGACGATAACAGCTAGTGATCCTACGAAAGTTACGGTATCTGGAAGCAAAATAACGATTAAGCCTGCTGCAGATTTGGCGTATGGTACTGGGTACTACGTGCAGATTGAAGCTGGAGCCGTTCAAGATATCGCAGGTAATAGCTATGCGGGTATCACTGACAAGACGAAATGGAACTTCACAACCGTTGCGCCAGATGAAACTGCTCCAACAGTGACCTCTCTGGCACCTGCTATTAATGCAACAAAAGTACCTCTGAACACGGAACTAACTGTCACGTTCAGCGAGAAAGTGAAGGCAGTAGCGGGAGAAGAAAAATATATCAGAATCATGTCGCCGGGTAGTGCTTCTTATTCTGAGAATTTTTATGAATCTCAACCCCCTAAAGAGGAAGAATTGATTGCTATTGATGATACTAATAAAGTAACAATCACAGGCAACGTAGTAACGATCAAACAGACCAAATTGGATTATGGCCGAGAATACTATGTAACCATTGATCAAGGTGCTTTGGTAGATTTAGCAGGAAACAGCTACGAAGGCCTATATGGTTTTGTGGAATACAGATATTTCTCAGGGTCACCTGCGGTAGGTAAGGAAGTAGCAGAAAATACATGGGTCTTTGAAATGGTAGCCAAACCGGACACTACACTACCAACTGTAACGACACTATCGCCTGCTGATGAGGCAACAAATGTTGGGGTGGACTCCAGTTTGAAGCTTACATTTAGTAAAGATGTACAAGGAGTAGCGGGCAAAAAGGTAGTACTCAAAAAAGAGCTAGATAACAGCGTGATTTATACATTCGATATGGGCGATATAACCCGTGTTAGCATCTCGGGCAAAACAGTGACGATCAATCCTTATTTGATGCTGTCAGATCATGACGGAAAATATATGGATTACAATACGAAATATTATGTACAGGTTGATGCCGGAGCAATAAAGGATGCGAAAGACAACGCTTTTGCAGGGATTACGGATAAGACCACTTGGAACTTCACGACAGGATTAGCTCCTGATAAGACGGATCTTACGGCCACAGCATATTTGCCGGTAAAAGGGGCTACGAATGTAGCAGCGGATACAAGCTTGAAGCTGACATTCAGTTCAGCTGTTCAAGATGTGTGGGGTAAAAAAATTGAAATTCGCAAGAAATCTGACGATAGTGTTGTGTACAGCTTCGAAACAGGTGCTATGGGCGTCAACTTATCGGGTAACAGCGTAACCTTTAATCCAATGCTTGTAACCCCTGGTAACGGTGTGAAGGTGGGTTATTTACAACCAAGTACAGAATATTATGTCCTTGTTGCGGCTGGAGCGTTTAAGGATGCTGTGGGTAACAAGTACGCGGGAATTACGGATAAAGCAACTTGGACGTTTACGACTGAACCAGATACGGATGGGGACGGTATTCCAGATAGCTTAGATCCATTCCCAACCGACCCGACGAAGCCGGGTAACGGTGGTGAACTGGATACAGACGGAGATGGTATTCCAGATAGTCTAGATCCAGATGATGATAACGACGGTCTGACCGATGAGCAGGAAATCGTGCTCGGTACAGATCCGAAGAAGGCAGATACGGATGGCGACGGAATCAACGATAAGGATGATCCATTCCCGACGGATGCAGCGAAACCGGGAAAAGTCGGTGATGAGCTGGATACAGACGGAGACGGCATTCCAGACATTTTAGATCCGGATGATGATAACGATGGTCTGACGGATGAAGAGGAAATCGTGCTTGGAACGAATCCGCAGCATCCTGATACAGATCATGATGGAATCAACGATAAGGATGATCCGTTCCCATTGGATGCGACAAAGCCAGGTAACGGTGGTGAACTGGATACAGACGGAGATGGTATTCCAGATAGTCTAGATCCAGATGATGATAACGACGGTTTGACAGATGAGCAGGAAATCGTGCTCGGCACAGATCCGAAGAAGGCAGATACGGATGGCGATGGAATCAACGATAAGGATGATCCTTTCCCAACGGATGCCGCAAAACCAGGAACAGTAAATGGTGAGCTGGATACAGACGGAGACGGTATTCCAGACAGTCTAGATCCAGATGATGATAATGATGGTCTGACGGATGAAGAGGAAATCGTGCTTGGAACGAATCCGAAGCATCCTGATACAGATCATGATGGAATCAACGATAAGGATGATCCATTCCCATTGGATGCGACGAAGCCGGGTAACGGTGGTGAACTGGATACAGACGGAGATGGTATTCCAGATAGTCTAGATCCAGATGATGATAACGACGGTCTGACCGATGAGCAGGAGATCGTGCTTGGAACAGATCCGAAGAAGGCAGATACGGATGGCGACGGAATCAACGATAAGGATGATCCGTTCCCATTGGATGCGACAAAGCCAGGTAACGGTGGTGAACTGGATACAGACGGAGATGGTATTCCAGATAGTCTAGATCCAGATGATGATAACGACGGTTTGACAGATGAGCAGGAGATCGTGCTTGGCACAAATCCGAAAAAGGCGGACACAGACGGCGATGGAATCAACGATAAGGATGATCCATTCCCGACAGATGCAACGAAACCGGGAAAAGTCGGTGATGAGCTGGATACAGACGGAGACGGTATTCCAGACAGTCTAGATCCAGATGATGATAATGATGGTCTTACGGATGAAGAGGAAATCGTGCTTGGAACGAATCCGAAGCATCCTGATAGCGATCATGATGGAATCAACGATAAGGATGATCCGTTCCCATTGGATGCGACAAAGCCAGGTAACGGTGGTGAACTGGATACAGACGGAGATGGTATTCCAGATAGCCTAGATCCAGATGATGATAACGATGGTCTGACAGATGAGCAGGAAATCGTGCTCGGCACAGATCCGAAGAAGGCGGATACAGACGGCGATGGAATCAACGATAAGGATGATCCATTCCCGACAGATGCAACGAAACCGGGAAAAGTCGGTGATGAGCTGGATACAGACGGAGATGGTATTCCAGATAGCCTAGATCCAGATGATGATAATGATGGTCTGACCGATGAACAAGAAAACGTACTTGGAACGAATCCGAAGCATCCCGATAGCGATCATGATGGAATCAACGATAAGGATGATCCGTTCCCAACGGATGCCGCGAAACCAGGAACAGTAAATGGTGAGTTGGATACGGACGGCGACGGTATTCCAGATAGTCTAGATCCCGATGATGATAACGATGGCCTGACGGATGAAGAGGAAATCGTGCTTGGAACGAATCCGAAGCATCCTGATACAGATCATGATGGAATCAACGATAAAGACGATCCGTACCCAACGGATGCCACGAAGCCATCCTTAAGTAATCTAGTAAATGATTACAATAAGTTGGATATTATCTATGGTGCAGGGGATCATGCGAAGCATGTGACCAAAACATTATACTTGACTGAAAAAGGTTCTTCTGGAAATACATCAATCACTTGGGCATCAAGTAAACCTGATGTCGTTAGTGCAACGGGTAAAGTAGTTCAGCCTGGACCTGATGAAAGTGATATCGAAGTTACTTTAACTGCAACGATTCTTGACAAAGAGACTGGTGAAAAGCGCACAAAGACATTTAAAGTGACCATTGTCAGAATGTCAGATGAGGATGCTGTTAGAGATGCTGCTAAAGCATTAGGGGTAGATAAGGCTTTTAAATTCTCGGATGGAGATACTTGGGAGTCAGTTACAAATGAATTCTTGTTGCTTGGTATAGGAAAACATGGAACGAAGATTACATGGGCCTCGACCAATATCGATGTTCTTAAGCTATCCAGCAAAGATGGTGAGGAACAGGGTACCGTGAACAGACCTGAAGTTGGTGATAAGAATGTAATTGTTACCGCTACGATCTCTAAGGGTACCGCCAAAATCACAAAGAGTTTCCTTCTGGTTGTTACTAACAAGAACATAGTGAAGGAAAAAGAAAATACACGCCAAGAGAGCGGAAGAACGGCTGATGTAAAGGCAAACGCAAATGACACGATTCACACGGAGAGTCTGAACATACTCAGAACAACGCTCAGCAATCAGGTTAAGATTGATACTGTTATCGTTGATCCGTCTAAAGTGGAAAGTCTGACGAATTCTTTTAATCCTCAGGATGGAGATATTAAAAACCGGACGCTAACTGTTGAAATTAAGCAGCAAGCAGATGATAAGGCAGATGAGATTGCCATAGAGATTCCGGCTGCAGCTGTTTCGGCACTGGCTGACAGAAATGCGGGTATGAATATCTTTACCGATGAAGGTTCTGTAAAGTTGAGTCAGGAAGCTTTAAAAGATGCAGCAGCTAAGGGTACAGATCTTTATTTCCGAATTGTACCGGTTAAGAACGTACAAGAGGATAGTGAGGCTAAAAAAGCAGCGAATACTGACCCTAAGGTTACTTTAGCCGCTGCTGGGAATCAGATAAACTTACTGGGTCTGCCAAGAAAGATCGAAACTAACTTTGGTGGATTTACCACAAAGGTTGTTCTCCCATTAAGTGGAATTACTATTCCAACTGAGAATAGACAAGCTTTCTTAGACGCTTTGAAGGTGTTCATCGAACATACGGATGGCACGACAGAGCTGGTATCAGGAACTATACAATATGAGAACGGCGTAGCAACAGGGATCCAATTTGAGATTTCGAAGTTCAGTCGTTTTCAAATCGTGAGTTTCTCTGCTCAGTCGAATAATGAGAATATTCCGGGAGGAACGAACACGCCTGGTGGCACTACGATCAGTAATCCTACTAACAATAGTGGCACAGATAAGGAACAGCCTAACAATCCAAATGTAGTTCATGAATCACATAAAGGATATATTTTAGGCTATGCGGATGGCAGCTTCAACCCGGAACGAATGATTACCCGTGCGGAAATGGCAACGATTTTGGCAAGGTTATGGGGTAAGAATGAAGCACAAGCTACCTCAGCTTATAAAGATGTAAATACAACTTATTGGGCTTTGCAGTCTATTAGTGTAGTTACAGCACAAGGGTTAATGAAGGGGTATGCAGATGGCAGCTTTAAGCCGAATCAGCTAATTACTCGTGCAGAAATGGCTATCATTGTAGAGCGCTTGCTGGATAAGGCTCAAAGTGGGACCAGCAGCTTTAAAGACATTAATAGTGGACATTGGGCAAAAAATGCAATTGATGCGGCCAAAGCAGCTGGTATTATCAACGGATATTTGGATGAAACATTCCGTCCGAATCAGACATTAACCCGTGCAGAAGCCGTTGTGATGATTAACAGACTTTTGGGCAGAGGACCATTGCATGGAGCACAGCAGAAGTGGAAAGACGTCAGTGATAAACACTGGGCGTACGGACACATTCAGGAAGCTAGTATGAACCATTCCTTTGAGAGACAGCAAATTGGTGGAGAGCAATACATTCCTGATGTAAAATAAATGAATCTTTTATAAGTGAATAAATATTTTTTTAAAAGAGAACCCCCTTACGCTATACGGTATCTATATACTGTTAGCGGTAAGGGGATTTTTTTGCGAAACTTTTCTTTTAGAAGTTTTTTCTACCACCAGCTAACTTTCCATGAACTTAATCGTTATACATAAGAAGGGAGGTGCAGGATGAAGCCCGGGCAGCTACATCAGATACTTCAACCGAAAATGTTAGAAATTCAAAAATACTTGATTCGTCTCGGGGCACCTGCAGCCGACGCGGAAGATATCGTACAGGATACGGTGTATAAGGCACTTTTGTACATCGACTCTATTGACGAGAACAAATTTAGTGCATGGCTATATAAAGTAGCGATTAATCGTTATTATGATCTGTGCCGCCGCAGCAAGCGGATAGTCATTCCTATTGACTATGTGGATGTGCCTGATATGGAACTGCCGGAGGATCATGTGCTGTTAAAAGAGAAACGAGAGGACATCGAGCGTGTACTAGATGAGCTTCTTCCTCTCCACAAACAGCTCATTATTATGAAGTACGAGCTGGAGCTGTCCTATCAGGAGATAGCCGAGCTCCTTGGGATCACAACGGATACGGTCAAGTCGGCATTGTTTCGTGCCCGCAAGCAATTCCAAAAAAAGTATAGAGGTGAAGCGGAATGACAGCACCATGGGAACAAAAGGATGATCAAAACCTTTCAAAAATAATTAAGAAAGCAAAACGAAAAACAATGATTCGTAATATGATTATTTCGCTGATTGTGACTGTTATAGTATTGTTCGGCGGCATGCTGGGTATCTCTCAACTGACTAGCTGGTTAGCGATGCGCGGGCTGGATGAGGAGAGGATCATGATGGAAATTAGCAGTCCTAATCTTCATGAGCTGAGAACTGAGCTGGATCTAGGATTTTTATCAGGAAAAGTTGAACTGAGTACTTACAAGGTTGTTGAAGGTGTACCTGTCGTGTGGGATACTAAAAAGCTGGATTTTAGTATGAGCAGCCGCTTTTCTCTGCTTGATAGGGGTTACACTAGTATTAATGTTCCTGATCCTGTAATGACCAGCCAAAATTATGAATATTACCGAGGATATAACAGTCAAAATGGACAGCGGGAAATGATGTTCTATGTACCTGGGGTGAATTATAACGGAAAGGTGTTGAATGACCTACCTGCACTTGAACAAATGGAACCTGATAAGTTGGTAGAAATGGCAGTTTCGTTTGATAAAAGCTATACACAAGCAGAAGTAGAGAAGATGCTGCCAACAGAGCTGACACAGAAGTGGTATTGGGTAGATACGTATGATAATAAAAAAAAGCTTGAGTTTATTACGAATGACAGCAGCCCGAATAAATATGCATTACCGGAATCAGCGAGACAAGTATACGGTTACGGTGTCAATTGGGAAGGGTTATTTAAACCGAAACCAGAGGATTTTTTACAATCACTAGCATATGGGCTTCAGAAAGAGGGCAAGTATTACGGAGAATTTGAGCGAATCTCGAACTATTTGAAAAAGGATAAAGCGGCACCGGATGCCAGTGACGTACAGCTATTGGGAGTTGTTGTTACAGGAACTGCTAAGGAGTTGCAGAGCCTCAAAGGAAAGCCATATGTTAATACGGCAGTTCTCGGCGCGGTTGTGGATAAGTATTAATCTTATAGTAAAAATACTGAAGAGGTTGTCCCATAAGTGTTCAACAGAGCAGCGATTCTCCTGTTATTGGAGGATCGCTGCTCTGCGTTGCCCAAACATTCTGAGTCCATCATAACTAATTACTCTATATACCATGGGTTAAAGTAAGAATAAGTTCGCAACCTACCCAATCAAACCTACGTCCATTTGGCCGACCATAGTTTCATTTCCTTCAAAATTTGATGCAAATCCTCACCTTTTGGAGTTAAAGAATATTCCACTGTCACCGGTACGGTAGGAAAAACATGGCGTTCTAGTACACCGTGTTCCTCCAAATGGCGCAGAGTACTAGTCAAAGCACGAGGGCTGACATTAGTGATTTTTCGCTGAAGCGCTCCAAAGCGTTGGGTGCCGTCGAATAACTCTCTTAGTACGAGAAAAGCCCATTTTCCGCCCAATACCTCAAGTGTTTTTTCTACATTACATTCAATAGTAAGTGGGGTTTTAGGAATATAATTATTGCTAGATTTAGCTGTTGTCAAGGAATCTCCTCCTGTTTTGGTGCCACTATACTCTTGTATAGTAACTACTCTAGAGATCATATAGTAAACTAAATTTCACTTCTTCCTATTATATACAAACTATTCTAGAATGAATATGTGCGTTAGGCAACCTGCCGAAATCATAACACGGAACTATGGAAAGGAGCAGTTATTATGAAATATCGTAGATTAGGTGGAACAGGCCTAAAAGTTAGCGAGATTAGTCTGGGAAGCTGGCTGACATACGGAGGATATGTAGAAAGAGATAATGCTGTTAAAGCCATTGAAACCGCTTACGACCTAGGCGTGAATTTTTTTGATACGGCAAATGTTTACGAAAAGGGTGCTGCTGAGAAAGTGCTAGGCGAGACCTTGCGGAACTATCCGAGAGAATCCTATGTGCTGGCCACTAAAGTATTTGGCGAAATGGGGACGGGGCCTAATGATCGTGGTCTATCCCGCAAGCATATTACGGAACAATGTCACGCAAGCTTGCAGCGTCTCGGCGTAGAATACGTGGATATTATGTATTGCCATCGTTTCGATACGGAAACTCCAATTGAAGAGACCTTACGTGCGCTGGATGATCTGGTTCGTCAAGGCAAGGTATATTATGTCGGTGTAAGTGAGTGGACTGCGGCGCAAATGACAGATGCGTTAGCTGTAGCAGACCGCTATTTACTGGATCATATCGTGGTTAACCAACCGATTTATAATATGTTCGAACGTTATATTGAGAAAGAAATTATTCCGCTCGGCGAGCGACGTGGCATTGGACAGGTTGTTTTTTCTCCACTGGCTCAAGGGCTATTAACTGGTAAGTATAACGCGGACATCCCTGAAGATAGCCGTGCGGCTAAGCTGGATCGGTTGAAAAAGGCGATTACAGAAGAGAAGATTGAAAAGGTTCGCCAACTAAGCGGGGTAGCTGCGGAGCTGAATATTTCTGTGGGGAATCTGGCTTTGGCTTGGATTCTGCGTCAGCCTAATGTGTCTAGTGCGCTAGTAGGCGCCAGCAATCCACAGCAAGTTGAAGAGAATGTTAAGGCTTCGGGAATAGAACTTTCCGAGGATATTTTGAAGAAAATTGAAGAGATTCTTAACTAGAGATAGATTCAAAAAAAAGGAGATATGATCATGGCGAAAGTAGTTGTTACTGGCGGAAGCGGGATGCTCGGCAGATGGGTGGTCCGGCATTTTGTTGAGCAAGGGTATGAGGTTGTGAATGTGGATACACAAAAGTCTCCAGATTCCTTGTGCCAAACGATCATTGCTGATTTGAATAATTTAGGTGAAGTGTACGGCGTACTTGCAGGCGCTGATGCAGTTGTGCATCTGGCTGCGATCCCGGCCGCAAATATAAAGACGAGTGAAGTCACCTTTCAAAATAATGTAGTATCCACCTATAACATTCTGGAGGCTGCGGCTGGACTAGGCATTCGCAAAGCAGTTATTGCCTCCAGTGAATCCTCATACGGTATCTGTTTTGCGGTTAACCCATTGGGGCCGCAGTACGTGCCTATGGATGAGGATCATCCACAACTTCCTGAAGACAGCTATGGTCTATCTAAAGTTGTGAATGAAAAGACAGCAGAGATGTTCCAGCGCAGAACGGGCATACAAGTCGTTTCCCTAAGAATCGGAAATGTCATTGACCCATCGACGTATGAACGTTTTCCTTCCTTCATTCATGATCCCGCGCAGCGTGATCGGATTCTGTGGAGCTATATTGATACACGAGATGTAGCGACAGCTTGCCAATTGGCGATTGAAACGGACGGATTGGGCGCAGTTGCTCTTAATATATGCGCAGATGAGACCAGTATGGCTGTTTCTAGCAGAGAGTTAATGGCCGCACGTTATCCAGAGGTGACGGATTTCCGCCAGCCGCTGGAAGGTCATGAGTCGTTACTCAGCAATGCGAAGGCGAAGAAGCTGCTGAATTGGCAGCCAAAGCACTTATGGCGAGATTGCGTTAACGAATAAATGACGAGCCAGGTTTACTTTTACTATAAATGAGAGTTCAAAAAGTACGGTTTTCAGCACCGGAAGTTTCGCCTGAATTCAATATTCGATGTCGAGTAGTCTTCTTGTGATCCTTCGTGATCAAAAGCGGACTTTTAGAACATCCTCTATAAGGAGCGTGTGAAATGAAGGTATTATTTATCGGAGGTACGGGACTGATTAGCCAGGCTGTATCCCCGCTCGCCGTAGAACAAGGAATAGAGCTGTATTTGTTCAATAGAGGACAAAGAGGCGAATTCGTTCCGGATGGGGCGAAGGTGATTCAAGGTGACATTCGTAATCCGGCAGAGGCTGCCGAAGTATTGCGAGATTATGAATTTGACGTAGTGGTAGACTGGATTGCTTTTACACCGGAACATGTGCAGACAGATATTGACCTGTTTATAGGTAAAACGAAGCAGTACATTTTTATCAGCTCGGCCTCGGCTTATCAGAAGCCACAGCGTAATTATATAATCACAGAAGAGACACCCCTGGAAAATCCTTACTGGGAGTACTCGAGAAATAAAATTGCCTGCGAGCAATTATTGATGGAGGCACACAAGAACAGCGGATTCCCGGTTACAATTGTTCGTCCTTCCCATACTTACGGAAATACAGCCATCCCTGCGGCACTCACGAGCGGACAGCATCCTTGGTCCTTGATTGATCGTATCCGTCGTGGCTTGCCTTTAGTCATCCATGGAGATGGAACATCTTTGTGGACACTGACGCATAACTCAGATTTTGCCAAAGGGTTCATCGGATTGCTTGGGCATCCGGAAGCGATTGGGGAGGCCATTCATATTACTTCCGATGAGGTGTTGAACTGGAATCAGATCTATGCGGCCATTGGGCAAGCGGCAGGTGTGGAGCCGAAAGTGGTTCATATCTCTACAGACTTTATCACAGCCTTCTCCCCACCAGGGACGGCGGATGGCTTGATCGGCGATCAAGCGGTCAGCAGTGTTTTTGACAATTGTAAAATCAAACGTCTCGTGCCTGACTTCCAGGCTGCCGTTCCTTTCTCTGAAGGGATAAAGCAGTCGGTTGCTTGGTTCGAGGCTCATCCTGATCAATGTACAGTCGATTCAGAATGGTCTGCTTTACTAGATCATTTGATCGAGAAACATGGAGTTGAGGCCAAGCCTCTATCCTTTTACTCATAAGATTTGTACGGTTAATATTTAAAGACGGTCTGTTCCTAAGGGAGCAGCCGTTTTTTTTGGGTTTGTCTCGCTCAATGTAAGGTTATGGAATGAATCAGCAAATCATGAATATACTCTCACTACCTTAAATTCCGTTAAAAAGGAGTCCTGGCCATGCCAACACATCCCTTTGTCTCGCGTTTTTTTGTAAACTCAGATGCAAGCCGTGAGAAGTTAATTTATGATTTGCCAGAATCCTGGTGGAGCCGTCCCTTTGAATATGAGTGGTGTATTAACTTTATTTCTCCACATGGTGTGGTGCTGGATGCTGCTTGTGGAATTCCTCATCCCTTGAAATTTTATTTAGCTGGGGTATGTGCAGAGGTTTATGCTTGCGATATGGACAGCAGGGTTATTTACCGGGAGGACATCCTAGATGCGATTACTGATGAGATTGGGGAAAAAGCGGCAAAGCAGGTTATAGCTAGAAGAACGAACAACTTGCATCTTGCTCAGGCCAATCTTACGGCTCTTCCATATGAGGATGAGAGCTTTGACACTATTTTTTGCATATCAGTGCTGGAGCATTTGACCTTAGAGGATACGGTCGGCACTTTACGGGAATTTCACCGAACGTTGAATGAAGAGGGGCTGCTCGTGCTAACGTTTGATTACCCAACGGTAAACTTAAATCTTATGAATGATTTGCTGCTGCAGGCTGGTTTTCAATATTGGGGGGAGACGGATTTTGAGTTGCCTGCAGATGCTGTGTCCACAGATTTGTGGGGTGGATTACAATGCTTCCGGGCTGTTTTGAAAAAATCAAAGGCATAACAGGTCTTCTTACCCTTAAATTAGTAATCTATTTCCAGTAAGCTAGAATAATAGCTAATATAGATTCCATAATGAGGATAGGAGGCTGTATTTTTTGAGATTAGGGTCGAATGTACTGCGCAGCATGCTACTCTCTACACTTCTATTATCACTGATTCTCCCTTCTACGATTGCATCTAGTGCAGCTTCGCCATCTTCAGAACCTATCAGACTTGCTTTTGCTGGTGATATTCTCTTGGACGGTTTTGTGGGTGATCAGATCGCGAAATACGGAGTGAACTTTCCGTTTGTAAAAGTCGCACCTACCTTGCAAAAGGCAGATATCGCCTTCGCGAATCTGGAAACGCCAGTGTCTATTCGAGGGAAGGCAGCAGAGAAAACCTTTGCCTTTAGGTCCAAACCAGCAGTGCTTAGTGGCTTAACCTATGCTGGGATTGACGGCGTATCTTTGGCTAATAATCACATTTTAGATTTTGGAACAGACGCTATGCTCGACACACTGGTACATCTGGATCGAAACAAGATTGGCCATACAGGAGCTGGCAAAGATGTAGAGGAAGCGTTCAAACCGTATACAAGGACGGTAAAGGGGAAGAAGATCGCTATCTTAGGTGTAAGTCGAGTGCTTTCAGGGCCTTCTTGGTATGCCGGCAACAATAAACCGGGAGCTGCCTCAGCCTACACCTCGCAGCCTATGCTTACGGCTATTCAGAAGATGTCTAAGGAGAATGATTTCACGATTGTGTACATTCACTGGAATGAAGAGTTTAAGGATTATCCTGAACAATACGCCCGCACGCTAGCCAAACAGATGATTGATAGTGGTGCAGATATCATACTCGGCGCACACAGCCATTGCCTGATGGGCATCGAATACTACAAAAATAAACCGATCTATTATTCACTTGGAAATTTTGTGTTTAATCGTTCTACACGTGGTGGAGAGAAGACACTTCACTCGATGCTGGTGAATTTTGAGATTAATGAGGCCCAGGTGACTAGTAAGATTACGCCAGTCAAGATTATTGGGGGACAGCCCAACTTTATGGATGATTCTTACAATAGGAAGACGATTAAGCTAATGAATAACCTTTCTTATAATGCAATTGTTGATGCGAATGGCAGGGTTACGGAGAAGCCATTATAACGATAGAATAGATCGACCAGAGATCACTGGTCGGTTTTTTTTGTAATTAAATTCAATTAATTACACTAAATTTATCCAATATTTGATCTTTCTATTAATAATATGTAATACTTATATTAAATCAGTACATAATAGAAAGCTGGATTGTCGAAAAAAGTAGATGCATAAAGCATAAATAGTCTGTATTAATTCTACTAAACGTTTCTTTGCTCTGATATACGTCGGAGTGTTTCCAGACTTGATGTATTGGGTAAATGATGGTATCAATTGGGATACTCTGCAAGCTGATTTGTAATCGCAATGTTGGATATTTATTAATTTCAAGACGAATAAATTGGATCGCTTTACAGCGTTTTGTCGAAACTGTACATATTTTTGTCGAATAATTGTCGATAAATATCATATTTTGTAGAAATAAAATTGACAGGGAATGAATAGCACTTTAATATTAGAGTATAGCGTAATCATTACTATCACATAGAAGCCTACATAGCTTTTAGCAAAAATGATTATTAATGTGAATTCAAGGGAGGATGTACGATGATGAAAGCGACAGGCATAGTAAGAAAAGTAGATGAATTGGGACGTATCGTAATTCCTATTGAACTACGTAGAACGATGGGAATTGACATAAAAGACCCGCTCGAGATTTTTGTAGATGGAGAGAAAATTATTCTTAGAAAATACGAGCCAACTTGTATCTTCTCCGGAAGCGCAGAGAACCTCATCAATTTCAAAGGTAAAATGGTAAGCAAAGATGTTCTCGATGAGCTGATTTCTAGCTTTGACAGAGTGTAGTCGATAGATTACACATTTTTGCTAAAAAAGAACCGGTACAGCAAGCACAATTTGTGCATGCTGCCGGTTCTTTTTTATGATAGCACAACAAAAAAAGCAGCAAATCCCCTAGAATAATAGGAAACCTACTGCCCACGCGATCCTTATTCAGACTCCAGCACACTTTGAATTTTTTTGATAAAGGCTTCATATTGCACAAGGCCCAATTCCATACACAGCTTTTGGTAAGGGGACAGTTTGCAATCTAGTTGTTTTAATTTCTGATCAAGATCATCGTACATTGCCTGCTTTTCTATCAATGCTTGCCGAAGTAGATTATCTATGTTCTCTTTATCGGTCTTATCTCCGAAATACAGATGCATAAAAAAGTCTGAACGCAGAACTTCCTTTTCAGCCGGTGTTTGCAAGTAAGCATGGAACTGATCCAAGCCGGCACGGGTAATGGTAAATACATTTTTGTCAGGTTTGCCTTCCTGCCTTATGGATTCTTTGGTGATTAGGTCCAGCTTCTCCATCTTGCTCAGGGTTGGGTAGATGGTGCCGTAGCTGGCATCAAAGAAAAAAGAAAAGTATTCCTCGAAATGCCGTTTTATCTCATAACCCGAATGAGGTTTTTCACTTAATATCCCTAGAATGACATCTTGTATATTCATGAATCGTTGTCGCTCCTCTCTTTCACCTCCTACCATATCACAACTGCATTTCGCTCTCAATTTGAAAAGGCATAACCAAGGAGGCGAACTAAATAATTACGCATTTGCTGGTACGGGCTCTTGTTCTTGTGATAACTGAGTTTCCTTGCGAATGAAGGTTAGGATAATGCTTAAACCAGCTATTGCTGCACCAATGCAGAGTAGATAGAACATATCTTTCCATACACCATTGCCTCCGATAACTAGGTCGAGCATGCCATTTACCGCGTAGTAAGCAGGTGAGAAGGGACCGATCCAGCTATAAAAAGGAGAAAGCACATCACGAGGAATCGTTGCTCCGGAAGCTAACATTTGTATGGAGAGAAGCGCGATATTTAGCCAGGCGCCAGCGTCGCCGAGTAACAGCAGACTGAACTGTGCAAGAATCATGCAGGAGAGAATCACAGTGAATTCGAACAGCCACATAAGCAGAAAGCCATGGTTGGAGTGGATCCCGAGTGAGTTAACCATGATAGTCCCCACTAGAGAGGTTAGTACAGCCGTTGCACCCATAATGGCAAACCGGGCTCCAAAGCGATCCCATTTACCAAATTGACCTGATAAGTTGGAAGAAGCTTTTTGCAGATTCATGGCGAGTAACATTGCTCCGGTAAAGGAGGCAGTAACAATCATTAACGGAACCATTGTTTGTGCAAAATTAGTTGTGGGATTGATGACTTCAACGTTTGCGGAGATTCGGCTGCTTGCCGCACTTTTGATGATCTCTGCTTGTGCTTGCGGCAGCTTCATAGCTTCGAGGGTTTGGTTTAGTGCTGTATTACTGCTTTGAGTGTTCGTGGCAGCCGTGACTTTAAGTGCTACAGTCTGCATAACATTGCTAACCATTTGCGGATTAGATTCATTTATGAGGTAACGGAGTTCAGTCTTTTCGGATGGATTACTAATCGCTCCGGTGAACCCTTGTGGAATATTGATAATCATGCGGATTTCTCTATGCTCAAGGGCTTCCTTGGCAGCTTTTAGTGGAAGGTCCTGTCTGGTTACGAACTGAAGGGACTGGGTAATGCCATCGACTACAGGCTGAGCATTCGCACCATCCTCGTTCACAATAGCAATGGGCAACCGATCTACCCGATCAGTTACATGGTCATACCCTGTAATCCAGATTAAGCTGAAAAAGACTTGGAACAACAGTGCAGTTATAATCCCGACGATGGTAGCAGGCTGTTTAAGGAAGCGCATGATTAATGGACGTGACATGGTTATCTCTCCTTTATATTTCAACATGTTATATTTCAGGTTGTAATATAACATGTTGAAATATAAACTGCAACAAGAAAAGTGGAGAGCATGGACATTCCGAAGTGATATCATATATCATAGGGCTTGTACTGGAAATTTCGTGCAGATGAATGTGCTTACCTGAAGCAAAAGAGAATGGGGAGGAACAACAGATGAGTAAAGAGGTACAAGGAACAGAACTGAACGCGGTTCACTCGGAGTTGAACAAGCCGGAAGCGATTGTTTTTGATATGGATGGAACATTGTTCCAGACTGAAAGTCTTTTATTACCTGCATATCATAAAATGTTCGATATTTTGCGGGAAGAGGGATTATACTCAGGACCAACACCGCCGGAAGAGCTTATTCTAAGCGGCTTAGGGATGCTGCTGGCAGATATTTGGAAGAAGGTTATGCCTGATGCCGATGAGGCGGTGCACCGCCGTGCAGATGAGCTGCTATTACAGCTTGAGGTCGAAGGACTTGAAGCAGGTGGGACGTTACTGTATCCTCAGGTGGTCGAAACACTGACTGCCCTAAAAGAGCGTGGAGTACGGTTGTTTGTGGCTAGTAATGGGCTGGAGGAATACATTCACAGTATAGTTGTGGTTCATGAGCTTAAAGAGTTATTTGAAGGATTGTATAGTGCCGGTGGTCAAGGCACTGCGACGAAGACAGAATTGCTACGCATTTTGCTGGACAATCATGGAATCAAGAGTGCCTGGATGGTAGGCGATCGCTCGTCCGATGTGGAGGCAGGTAAGGGAAATGCTCAAACCGTCATCGGCTGTGCGTATGCAGGTTTTGGACGTCAGGATGAGCTGAAGGGCTCCGATGTAATTATTACTTCCTTCGATGAGTTGATAGACTTGTACGACAACGCATCGGTTAGCGAATAGGAATATCGCGATTTATAATTGGTAAACGAATAAAAGGCAAACCTCATCTAAGCAGAGGGTTGCCTTTTTTAATGTTAAGGTTCTAAATACAGATGCAGGAATAGCTCAAAGCTAAAAAGATATACATAAACAAAGGGGATGATCCGACAGATCATGGAAAGGGGTTATTCCTATGTGATGATAAGGAATCGAGAAGCATGTTAATGAGCTTCCTTTTTATTGCTTTAAGCGCTGCACTTTGAGTGGGCATGTGGTTTTTAGTAATAGGTATAGTCTTTTCTATTGGTGGCGGAGACTTATTTATAGTTACTCATTATGATTCCTTATTTTTTTATATTGTTGTTTTTTTGTTGTGTATCGTGAGCTATCTTTTGTTTATAAAACATCCCGGAACATCAGAAGTCATACAACAACCGCACTTTCTGCATCTTGCAGAGAGGCGGTCGTTTTGTTGTTGAGTATCATTTTACTCCTCAGTAGTCTTAGCTGTGGTTGGAGCACCTTTGTTATTATATAGCCATAACGCGTATTCTAAAGGTCGCACTAGTGCTTTGCGATAGGTGTTGCCGTCCCCTGATCGGGCAAACACTTCACGTGCAGGCTTTGGATTAACCTCCAACACATAGATTTTTCCTTCCCGATCAATGGCAAGATCCAGTGCAAGTTCACATAAGGCCCCGAAACTTTCTTCCAAGAAGGCAGCGGCATCAAGACCTAACCTTTCAGCAGTTTTCATAACCTTATCGGTCTTATCTTGACTACCAAGCCATTCCTTCAGGAGCGTTTCAGCTCGAACGGCGTGCCCACCGCCATGAAGATTGGAGGTTACGCTTCGGGCCGCACCGACCCTTGCTGCCATACCTGTCAGTTCCCAGACGCCTTGCCCATTCTTTTGAACAAGCATGCGGTAATCATGGAAACGTCCACCAGGCAGACGTAGTGGAATCCCCTGTTGGACGAGGAAACGTCCACCAATACACCATTGTCGAACGATGGAATCCAATCGGGATGCAGAGACCTTTCGGGGTGGAATAATCCGGCGATCTTGACGACGGCCTTGAATATCAAATCCCCCTTTAATGTTCTTTACCCGCTCAATTCTAAGGATACCGCGTCCACCTGTGCCGTTTGCAGGCTTGATATAGAGGACCGGGCTCTGCTTTAACATTCGGTGCAGATCCGCAGAGGAGTTATACAGTAATGTTTCTGGCATATGCTGCCGGAAGCGACTCTTTTGTGAGAACGTTTGGTGAATGGTCCATTTGTTGCGCAGTGGACGATTCAGAAACAGTAGATGTTTATAGCGTTCACGGAAACGAAGCAACTGTTGAAAGCGCGTGCTGCGCTGGATACGGCAACGGTCATAAATCATGTTCGGGAAGGAACGCCATTTGCGTGACCATTTCCCGCTCTTTGGATCAAAGACAAGGGCATGGATCTGTTCTTTGCTGGGATGGACATCCATGGGGGTAAACACAAAAACATCCAGGCCCATTCGACTGCCCTCAATGATCATTCTCCGGTACACGGCCTTTTCTTCAAGCTGCTTGGCTTCATTTATATACAAAGTAAGAATGCCTAAGACGGGCTCTGGCACAGGAGTTCACCTTCTTGTGGAGAGTTTGTAGTACTGACGGTATTCTGTAGTGACCGGATCAATAAAGTTGGCTTGCCAGTAGGGCCACTAGTAAGCGCTACTGCGGCAAGACCAACATTGAAACACATTTTCAGACTGGCCGTATTATCGCTGGCAACACTGCATTCCAGACGGCCTAAACGCTTTAACTGGGCGGCCATAAGGGCGGTGCCGGCATGCCTATTTCGGTATAAGGGATGCACTGCAACGAGACAGGCCTCTTCACCGAAACCGGATACGAAGCTTACTCCTGCTAGCTGGCGCCCATTCTGACCGCGTACGGTGGCGACAAGCAGCGAGACACCCGGCTCTGACAACTGTTCTGGAGTTAATCGGGCCATTACCTTGCAAGCTTGGTTTGTAATCCGACGCTCCCCATGCTCTCTTATAAACTCAAGCAGTCCGGTAAGCCGCGACTTCCATTTTTTGGCATCGGTGTCGTAGATAGAGGATATCTGCATGCTGTGTCACATCCTTTAAGGAAATCTACTTGATATGGCGTGCTAAGTGCTGGCCATATTGAAAGATTCGCTCTAAAGAAAGCTTGCGAATCGCAGGCTCATCAAATTTCATCGGCCGAGAGTTTGCTTCAAAGAACCAGAGTCCACCGTTCTCATCTACACCGAGATCCATCGACATCTCCCCGAGCATAGAATCAGAGGCTCTTTCAATTTGTCTGGCAATTAACAGAGCAGTTGTAGGTACACTTTTTAAGATTAAGGCTGCTCTTTCGGTTCCAAATGTGCTTTCCAGCATGGTGGAGGGCTCCTCGATACTTCCCCCACGAGGTACATGCGTAGTGATGCTACGGGCACCAGCTAGACGCGCACCTATGCCGGTCATTGCCCAGCCGCCTCTGCCATTTTTCTGCAGAAGAACACGTAGATCAAATGGTCGTCCTCGGTGAGTTGCTAGTTCAATAGCTTGCTGTACGATGTAGCGCGAGTTTCCCTTTTCTTTGCCTATCCGTGCCCAGAGGCGTTCTACTGAGGCAGCTTTGTAGGTCACATTTTTTTTGCCGCTTTGAATTTGCAGCCGATAGGGTAATGTGGTATCTGCACGGTATTTTAAACGCATAATTCCTTTACCTGCTTTGCCATTCTCAGGTTTAAGATAGAGACTGGTATGATTATTTAGCATGGCGATAAGCGTATTTGCACTGCGTAAACGTCTGGTTTTTGGAACATGCTTCGAGGTAGCATACGAGCCTTTCAACCATTCAAATAGACTCCATTTATTGAAAAAATATGGATTATATAGCTTAATGCCTGGATGTTCCAGGCATTGAGCTATTTTGCGTACGACAGCAGGTTTTTCCTCATCCTCACGGGTAGGAATTCGATTATAGATGATTTGTGGAAGAGGTACAGGAATGCTGTACCATATTCTTCCGCTGGATGATGGGACATAACCGTTCACCATCCGTTCCTCGAGCTTCAAGTCACGGACAGTGACGACGTAGACAAGAAATCCCAGTTCCTTGCCTGTGCGAATGATGTCCCGGAAATTATTACGGTTGCCATTAAAATGCCTTACTTTATCGCTGGTTGTCAGTATGGCAATAACGGGTTTTGTTTCATCCGGAATATGGGTGTTCACATCTCATCCCTCCTGCGGAATTTGCTGAGGTATAGACAATGCTCCAGAATGTGCTCGATGGAAGCTTTGCCCTCAGCGCGCAGGGAAGGATGACGGAAGATGGAACGTCCTGGTTTGGCGTTGGCCTCGAACATCCAGATGTCTTCATCCTGATCAATGCCGAGATCAAAGCCAATTTCACCGAGCAAATGACGATGCTGGATTTCTAAGGATTCTGCCAGCTTAATGGCTGTACTCTTCGCACGCTGTAATACTTCATCTGCTCGGCTGCCGAATACACGCCCGAGCGCCTGCCCAGGTGTAAGCAATGCCCCCCCGTTTTTGAGGTGAGTGGTGACACTGCCCCGGCCGGCTTTCTTAGCGCCAATACCGACTACAATCCATTGATTACTGCCGTTTTTATGCATATGGAATCGGAAATCAATGGGGCAGCCATCAATTTCAATCAAACGTATTCCTTGTTGGACGATATAATTTTGCAGGCCTTGACCGTGTCGTGACCGAAGCATACGCATGAGGCTTTCAAAGGTAGTGAAGCGCAGAAGTACGTTTTTTCCACCTTTGCGGTAGCGGGCAAAATATCCTTTTTTCGGCAGATAGGTGAGTCGGTAAATCCCGTGACCCAGGCTGCCTGCGGAAGGTTTGTAATATACAAAATGGTGGTGATCCAGCATTTCTCTCATTTTTTCGGAGGAGGGATTGCTGTGTGTCTCAGGTACGTAACGGTTTGCTGCTCCGTCATTCTCTAGCAACCGATAAATATCGGACTTATTGAAAAAGCTCCAGTTGAAGTAAGGGATTTTCTTGCGCATAAAGCGTTCGCGAAGCTGGTTGATATAAGGTGAAGTCTCCGCTCTCCGACTGGGTAGCCGATTGTAGACGACATCAGGCAGAGGAACCATTTTACGTTCGAATTTGCCGCCTGCGGTTAAGAAATAACCATAGACCTGCTCCTGTTGCCAGTTGATATCACGCGGCATAAAGGCAAATATATAACATTTGTTACTGCCTTCCCGCAGTAATTGCTTTATAAAGCCAGTGCGAGAACCGAAGGGTTGATTTGAAGATGCTGGCCCATCGGTCAATACACCGACTAAAGGTCCAAGCTGTACCTCGTCGTTTTGCAGATTGCGTAAATAGATACCACCAGATTTCGGAACCTTGATAGCGCTCTTTACACCAGTGGCGAGGAATAGATGATTTCCGGCGCGCTTGATGGGCTTGATCATGGTCGGGATGGCATCTTTACCGAGTCTAAGGCGAATGTTCTTCTTCCCGGTTAATTTCAAGCTTTTCATCAGTGCACCTGATACATATACAACTCTTTGGGGCTGCTTAGTAAAATGCACATTGCAAAAAGTGAGACTCATTTATGAATCCTCCTTAGGAACCATTGTTATCATTCTCCCGTTTATAACGGAGCTGTCCGTAGATAGGGATGGTATCCGTCGCTGTGTGAGTAGCAGATGGCGCGCATAAGACAGTGGATTCTCGGCGGCGAGCTTAGCAGCCCGGCGGTCGCCCGTCAGCCGGAATACCGTGCGCCCTGGCTTGGAATTTGCTTCAAGTAAATGAATCCGACCGCTCGAATCAATACCGAAATCTAGGCCGAGTTCTCCAAGCCTACCGCATGCGGCCTCCAGAAGAGGAGGCAAGTATGCAGCTTCTGCAGCAAGCTCCTGCATGATGTCTTTTCCGTCCTGACCATATTCTGCAAGTAAAAAGGGCAAAGGAGGAACCGCAGTTCCACCGCCATGCAGGTTCGAAGTCAGTGAACCATGATTACCCAGCCGAACGGCCATGCCAGTAAGATCCCAGCGACCGAGGCCATTCTTTTGCATCAATACACGCACATCGAACGGTTGCCCCTTACGATTAGTTAGGTGCAGATAAGGCTGTATAATATAGCGGCGTGTGCCGATAAATTCATGAATCCAGTTCAGTCCTTCATCTTGCGAGCTGAATACATATTGAAAGGGTGTATTTGTCCCATCACGCCCTCGTACTCTTATGCCTCCTCCAGAGCGTCTATTCTGCAGTATGGCATGCAATGTACGTTTGCCATGGGAGCCTGCTTTGGGTTTTAGGAAGACCCCGTATTCTCTTTCAGCGAGCATATTGCTTAACTTGCGTGTACCGGTATAAAGAACAGTTTCCGGCAGTAAAATAGCGGCTCTTCGGTTGCGCTTCAAGATCTCGTATACGCCCCATTTATCAGGTAAACCTCTTGACCAAGGTAGTGAGCGGTGAAGGAAAGAGAGTGCAGACGAGGCTTCTTTTCTTTCTTTCGGACTATTGTAAAAACAACGATTATAAATGATATCTGGGGGTGTAGAGGTCGTATTGTGCCAGCTTCCGTCTTTCCAGGTATAACCGGTTATAGATGACCCGTCTGCCGCTACTCCATCCGGATGAAACACGAGGACTTTAAGGTTATATCGCGGAGCTGCACGGCATAAATGACTGCAAAATTCTGGCTCGGCAATCGGAGGATTCCCGTGGCGACGGCCCGTCATAATTCCGAGGAACCCCATAGCTGTTTCAGTCATTGTGTCCTCCTTATAAACCGGCCAAATAGCGGCAATACAGAATCATTTGCTTGACGGACGGTCTGATTTTTTGATCGTTTAGTGGTGTATTATCGTTCTTGGAGGGTTTGGAGTTAACCTCCAAGAGCCATATTCGTCCGGATTGATCCAGTGCCAGATCGATTCCGAGCTCTCCGAAATGAGCAGGGATAAAGGTTTCTACGCCTCTTGCAATGGCAAGTGCTGCTCTTGGAAGCTGAAGCTGTACGCTATCCTTGGTACCTGGAGGAAGGCTGCTCTTGCTAACGGCTTCACGGACAGTACTGAGACTGCCACCTCTTGCTAGATTAGAGACGAAATGATTGCTACCAGCGGTGCGAGCGACAATGGAGGTAACGCCCCATTTTCCGGTACCATTCTTCTGTACAAGTGCTCGGAAATCTACAGGACGCTTACCGAGCTCCATCAAAGGTAATCCTTGTTGAATCTGGTAGCGCGTTGTCTTCATCTTGGGAGCAATGGACTGGTACAGTTTAGCTAAAGTCGGGTAGCTTTGCTTGCGTGTACCTATTGAGGTAGTAGATAACAAACGGTATCCTCCGCCTTCATCTTTGGAGATTCGGAGAATGCCTTTGCCGAGACTGCCTCGTACAGGCTTTAGAAACACGCTTGGATATTGGCTGCACATCTTCTTTACAACGGCAAAACCGTTTAAAGCATGCGATTCCGGTAAATACCGCTTCAATAAAGGGTCTTGCGCTAAAGCTTCAAATACTTCTGTCTTGTCAAGAAATTTTTCGTTGAAGAAATGCGTTCCATACCGTGATTTTACATCCGCCAAAAAATGCTGTACGCTAGGTTTATTCTCCACCTTTCGCGTCGTTAGCCGATTGTTGATTACATCGGCGATGGGCAGACTCATTTTCCTCCAACCTTCGTTGTATACCCAGCCCTGGATGGAAGAGCTGCTTGTTTCCAGCGCTTCCGGGGTAAAGAAATATACATAGGCGCCTTGTGAGTGGCAGGCATTTGTTAATTCTCGACAGAACATGGTAATGGGTCCAAACAGCCTGTCGAGATTATCTGGATGGTCACGGCTGACGAGTACACCGATCAACGGTCCAAGTCGCAAGGTACGACTTACGGAGCTGTAAGAGGCGTTGAGGGTTTGCCGATGTTTCCATCCGGTCCGCCGCGCCAGTCCTTCGCTTACACGCAGGCTTTCGGATTTGGGAGCCGGGATAATGGTAACCTCCTGCCGGAAAGAGCCGAAAGCCAGCTGGAGCGTTCCGTGAGCCGGGATTTTGAGTCTTTTCATGGATCGTTCGCCAAGCATTATAGCGTTTTCCTGCAGGATGCCCGTGTGGACCGTATGGACCGGGATCTTGAATTGGGACATCGTGGATCTCCTTCCGGTAGGCAGCATGATGCCGGCAATTTGGTAGCTAAGGGTTACATATCATTCATCATATGGAGACATATGACCCTTGGTGATTGACCTACTCTTTAAAAACCTTGCCGCATCATTTCATAAGTCTGACCCAAGAAGCGAAACAAGCATGGGATGAATCAATATTTGGAAACTTAAGCAACGCTTTCGAAGTGAATTTTGTACGAAGATGAATCGAGAAGTAGTGACTTACAAAACTTAAGCGTATGCTTCCGGTGCGAGTTTTCTACGAAGTAACTCTAGGAAGCGAATGCTAACAAAACTTTTAGGAGGAATCATAATGAGTATTCACGACAAAGCACATGAACTGGCGAAAGCCATTAAAGAAAGCACTGAGGTAGCGGATATCACCAACGCGATGAAACTGGTAGAAACAGATCCTGAAGCCAAGGCGATGCTCGACAATTTCCGCAATGGCCAATTGGAGCTTCAACAACGGATGATGAGCGGAGACATGCCTCCGCAGGAAGAAATGGAGAAGATGGAGAAATTATTCGAGGTGCTTAACATGAATCTTGGGATTCGCCGTCTGTTCGATGCAGAACGCCGTCTGAGTGTTGTAATCGAGGATGTAAACAAGATCATTACCGAGAGCTTGTCGCAATTGTATGGCGAATAAACGCTTTTAGTAAGCGGGTGTTCACCTGAAAAGTTTGATCAGTGTAATCTAAATAGGGTGTTCCCGAAGCCGTTTGGCATTGGGAACACCCTATTTATTCTTGTGACTAGCACATGAGTAAACTCGCTAATCTTGTTTTCCTTCGATTGCGCAGAGAAGTATACCAGCAGCCAAACCTAGGCGGCGATCAAGCATTCCCTTGGGATCCTCAGAGAAGTCAGCGATGATTTTTGTAACGAATGGATTAAAATTTTGTTTGAAAGTCGGGATCGTTGTATCATTCATCTCGATATTATATTTTTGAGGGATAATAGAGATGAAGCGGCGGAGTATAGCCATTGCGGTGCTATCTTCCTTGATTTTTCCGATTTCCTGATCATGACGATCAAGAATCATCCATTCATCTTTCAAAATTGATTTGAGTCCCTTACGACGAAGTGCACCAACATGCTCGCCAGTCTCCGAATCATGCACATCATAAACAGCACTAAAGTCGATGGCATTGCGGGCTTTTATACGCAGAAGCTCCTTTTGCATAGACTCATCCGTGTACAATGCAATATCCTCTTTCAATTTGAATGCTTTCATTTGTGAATAGAGTACAAGCTGCTCGGCGTTATCATAAATATGAAGCTTCGCACCCATGATCGAAAATACCTTTTTTCGAATTATGTATTCGGTATGAGTATAAGTTGCATTCAATTCTAAATCGCCCCCTAAATGAAATTATCATCTCATATATAAGCTTTGCTAGCTATATAAATGCGTATTATTTTATATAATTTTTTGATTAGAAGTATATTTTTATGGACTTGTCTCATATTACGGGCTTCATGTTCATAGAGTAGAGATATAGATTCAATCGAATATCTTGTCTACGAGGAGCTGTTGGTTATGAGAAAAAGAAACAAGTTTAAACATGGTGTCTATCTGTTGCTGGCGTTGGCCATGCTTTTGTATGCTCTGCCGAAGTTATCGCTTGCGAATGGGCCTAGCTGGGTATTTGGTTTTGGGGTGGTCTGGTCACTTTTTGCCTTTATGGTCATTGCGGCACATCTGCATTTTATTATCGGTGTTGATGAGGAGAAGACCAAGCGTTTGGAAGCTGTGCGAAAAGCAAAATTGGAGCAATGGCAGTCCAAATGGAAAGAAGAAACTAGAGTTACACAAAGATCATAGAATTGGGGTAGCTTCCTTAAGTAACTATATTTAAATATTCCCGTGGAAAACGCTGAAATGGCGAAAAGAAGGGTATAAATCCTCTAGATTCCCGTGAAAAACGCCGAATTAGCTAAAAGAGGGGTATATATCCCCCTGAATTCCCGTGAAAAACGCCGAATTAGCTGAAAGAGGGGTATAAATCCCCTAAATTCCCGTGAAAAGCGCCGAATTAGCTGAAAGAGGGGTATAAATCCCCTAGAATCCCGTGAAAAGCACCGAATTAGCTAAAAGAGGGGTATAAATCCTCTAAATTCACAGAAAAGCCCACTAGCTTAAGCCAGTGGGCTTTAAAATTGCCCCGCAAAGCAAGGGGATTAAAGTTATCTTGCACCTGTAAAAGGATTGATCTCATCCGAGAGATCTTTTCCAGCTTTCTTTTCTTCTGCAGATATCCGTTTACCTAGAGCCGCGTAGTACCATACCGCAGGAACGAGAATCGCGAGTATAAAAAGAAATTGCATAAAGTCAACCCCTTTCACCGCTATATAATGACATATTTTTTCCTTTTTAAGGGACTACTCTCCATTCACCAACCCACTACCCAGTTTGTCTAACAAACGAATTACTCTTTTCTGACATAGCATTCTACTTCAAATACATAACTGGCGCTCCCCTGAGCCCATCTTGCTTGGATTATATACAGATGTTTGCCGCTACCTGCTGTGAGTTGAAAACTGTTATTTTCTACGGAAAGAGCTTCGTCCGGACGTTCCTCACCAGGAAATGAAGCCACAACCTCTATCTCTTTGGGTGCAGATGAGAATTTGAGTTCTACCTGATCACCGCTGATGGCTTTGGGATGTACCTTCTGTTTGGTAACTAACTGATCGTAAGAAGCCATATCTACACAGACGCCTTTCCAGCAATAAGAACCTTGAATGGCATCGAATTGCTCACCGCCAACAGTAATTTGAACGTTAGGGGGCTGTGGGTTAGTAAGGTCTGCAGGAGAATTTTTATCTTCTTTAACAGTCGATTGAAATAAGTCCAACAGATCCTTTTTGCTGATATCTGAAAGACGATAATGACCCATTTGTCCCGATTTAATGAGTAACCCACTGTTACTTCCGACGATCCAAAAAGAGAACTCATAACTTATGCCGTCCTTCATGTTTATGGTGGTTCTGTAATCGCTTGGAGCAATATCTAGCTGTCCTTTATCATATTCAGCAGTAGTTATGGCTTGAACGAGACGTTCCAAGGATGATGCTTCAGAAATAGTCGTCACCGGCTGGTCTTTTTCTATTAAGTTAATAGAAACTATATTTTGTGCATCTAGCGCTATTTGACTTGTTTGTTTTACTTCAGTTCTCGTATTTCCACAGCCGATCAGTCCTATGAAAAGCATAGTAATGGTAAATATTATTAACGTGGTCTTGTTCATATCCACAATGCTCCTTTCTTCTTTCTTTAACTCTCAGACTATAAAAAAGAGGAAAAGGTTGCTAAATAATGGGCAGTTAAATTCGAATTCGATGCTTATGAATCGGTTGTACTGTGCCATTCTCTCCGTGTATAATGAGTACAGTATAGTACAGATCGGAGTACGGGGGTGTAACAGTTGGAAGGTCAAGGCGATGCAATTACTAAACACGAGCAACTGCTGCAGCATATTGAAAGTCTTAAGGTAGGCTCCAAAATATCTGTTCGTAAGCTTGCAAAAGAAATGTTGGTCAGTGAGGGAACGGCTTATCGTGCCGTTAAGGAAGCTGAGAATCTTGGGATTGTTATTACAAAGGAACGGATTGGTACAGTACGTGTAGAAAAGAAGCCTCGTAACATTTCTGAGCAGCTGACGTTTGGTGACGTGGTTGATATTGTGGAAGGTCATGTTCTCGGTGGGGCTAGCGGACTGAGTAAACATCTACATAAATATGTAATCGGTGCGATGAAGGTCGACGCGATGATTCGTTATATAGACGCAGACAGTCTGCTTATTGTGGGTAACCGCGATGATGTTCACTCCTTGGCGCTAGAGCAGGGTGCCGGAGTTCTGGTTACAGGCGGCTTCGGGACGAGCCGTGAAGTGAAGGCATTAGCCGACGAACTGGATCTCCCCATCATTTCATCAAGGCATGACACGTTTACCGTGGCATCAATGATTAACCGTGCGATTTTTGATAGATTGATTAAGAAAAAAATTATGCTGGTAGAAGATATTGTCGACAGCAAACCGCGTATGATTACATTGAAAATTTCAAGCACCGTAGGTGAGCTACGACAGATTTCAGAGGAAACTGGAGAGCAACGTTTTCCCGTTACAGATGAATGGAACCGAGTGATTGGGATTATCGGCCGACGCGAAGTAGAGAACCTGGCAGAAGGGCAAAGTATTGAAAAGGCTATGGTTCGGAGTCCGGTTACCGCTGCACTGCATACCTCACTAGCTTCAGCTGCGCAGATCATGATGTGGGAAGGCGTCGATTTCCTACCCATTGTAGACCGTAACCGCAAATTGGTGGGCTCCCTAACACGTAAAGAAGTGCTGCAAAGTCTGCGGGATGTCCGTAACACTCCACAGCTTGGGGAGACTTTTGATCATCTCATTTGGAACGGTTTTGCGGATGAGCGGGATGAAGAGGGACGATTGTTTTTTCATGGCTTTATTACGCCTCAGATGGCGACAGACCTTGGTACCATTTCTGAAGGTGTATTGTCTACGCTAATGACGCTCTCTGCGTTTAAGGCAGCTAAGGATATTACAGGAAATGACTATGTATTAGATAATATGTCCACCTATTTTATCCGGCCGGTACAGATCGAACACGCGATTATTGTAATGCCGAGACTGCTCGAAATTAGTCGCCGTACATGTAAGCTTGAAATAGAGATCAGCTATTCGGATACCCTGGTAGCGAAAGCTGTCCTGATGCTGCAATCCATTGATCACGGCTAATAGATACTGAATCACAAACATGCTAAATAGACTGCCCTCAACGATGATAGTGAGGGTAGTCTATTTTATTCTTGTAATCCTATTAGATGGATAGTCTAGGCTTTCGACTGGTGTTGTTCCTGGCTACGGCTACGGCTGTAATAACTATAGCTGCGTATTCCTGAGAAGATGTTAAACACACCGATTAGAAGAAAGGCAGCTTCAACAATGATATTAACGGTGGATCCGCGAAATAGAAACATGGAAATCAGGGAGAGCGTTACGAGCATAGCGCCCAGCATCACATTCATGACGGAGCGTTTTAGCCCCTTATCTTGGGGATTTAAGGCACGGCGGGAGGATAAGCTGTACACAGCGGCACCGATTACAAAGATCACCAGCAGGACAAACAATAAGTATTTGATAAATAAAACCATGGACAGCCAGCTCCTTTATCATGTCGTGAAAAACCTTGAAGTAATTTCCACTTTTGTCTGTCCATTATTGTATCACACGATTGTTGTTAGTTGCGCTTAAAAGGACTGATTTCCACCCAGATTTGCAGAACACCTTCCATGACGAGCATCGTCCGAATTTTGACAGAGTATTCCTTATCACGCACAATGTAAAGTTTTCCATCCAGCAGCAGTCTAACCAGTTTACTGTCTGTGTCAATATCGAACATGCTGCGGCCACGCATGGGCTCCAGATCTGATCGTATTTTACTAAGTATTAATTTTAAAGTTACGGGGTCAACTGAGGGTGAGCCTTCTGCTTGAGCTTTGCTTTCCTCTGATCGAATTTTGATTTCTCTGATTACCGTAGAGGTATTATTGTATTTTTTGAGTGTTTTAATATCCTCTTGATATTGCTCGATCTGTGCACGCAGGTCTACATTATTCAGCCATAACACGTTAAATCCAACATGGTATATAGCGTTGTATATGACGGCTCCTACGACGATCCCCAGCATGAATATAGCGGAAATTTGGGTGAATCTACGAAAACGACTGAATGGTGGAACTCTCACTGGCTTTACCCCCTGCCGCACACCCATTTGACTAGCTCGCTGCCCATATGAGCTCCGAGAAAAGCGAAGGCAAGATACATGATTTGCTTGATGGCGGGGGAGAGGTTGCCTCCAATCATGTTGCTTTCAATGACCCGTAAAGGGTCCATAGTACCTCCTACAGCGGCGGCAAGCGCCCATATTTTAATCCGGTCTGCTACATCTAGCATCGTTTGCGTCGGTGGTTGCAGGGAAACTACAGCGCCGATTCCGCCGACCATAGCTCCGCCAAGTACGATGCCGAAGGCGATAAAGAAATCGAGGATGGCTTTGCTCATAAAAATGCTCATAAAGGCCCCTTCCCGGACGAGGCATCTATAAACGTTGCCTGTCCATGTGCTCTTAATCCATTCTATGGGCGGGTCCCCCTTTAATATGATAAAATAGTTTCATCTTATAGTGCGAGTTCAAAAAGTACGGTTTACAGCAACGAGAAGATTGAAAGAAGGTAGAAAATGAGGAGCGGAGCGTAGTGGAAGCTGCGTGAGCACCGGGAGTTTCGCCTGAATTCAATATTCGATGTCGAGTAAGCTTCTTGGGTTACTTCGTGATCAAAAAGCGGACTTTTTGAACAACTATTTTTGTTTGATTTTTGTAGTAGAAAGGAAGTGGGATGATGAGCCCTTTCGTGCATTTGCATGTGCACAGCGAATACAGTTTACTGGACGGGGCGGCGCGCATTACCGATCTCGTGCGCCGGGCCGGCGAATACGGCATGAAGTCGCTGGCGCTTACGGATCATGGAGTGATGTATGGGGCGATCCCCTTTTATAAAGCGTGTAAAGAGAATGGAATCAAGCCGATTATCGGCTGTGAAGCTTATTTAACCGCGGGCTCTCGCCGTGAGCGAGGCAGTCGTAAAGATCAACCAATCTATCACCTGATTCTGCTCGTCAAGAATGAAACCGGCTACAAGAACCTGATGAAGCTGATCTCTATCGGTCATCTGGAAGGTCATCACTATAAACCTCGTATTGATATGGAGGTTCTGGCCGCTCATTCGGAGGGAATCATATGCCTCAGTGCCTGTCTTGGCGGCGAAGTGCCACAGCATCTGTTGCATGGAAGAGATGACGAGGCGCGAAAAGCTGCGCTGCGATATAAGGAGATTTTTGGCGAAGACTTCTACCTGGAGCTTCAAGATCACGGAATTTCCGAGCAAAAACGAGTAAATCCGAAGCTGATCGCACTTGCCAAGGCCTGTGAGATCCCACTTGTAGCTACGAATGACGTCCATTATTTGGCCAAGGAAGATGCAGAGGTACAGGATGTTCTGATCTGTATTGGAACAGGTAAAACTGTGGATGATGAGGAACGGCTCAAGATCGGAACAGATCAGCTGTTTCTCAAAAGCAGTGATCAGATGGCGGCGTTGTTCCCGCATGTGCCTGAAGCTATCAGTAACACGCTATTGATCGCAGAAAAATGTAATTTGGAGCTTACCTTTGGTCAACATATTCTGCCTGCCTATTCACCAATTCCAGAAGGTAAGGACTCCGCTGCCTATTTGCGAGAGTTGTGCTTTAAAGGGCTTGAGGAACGGTATATAGACACACCGCTTTGGGCATCGGCTGAGCAAAGAGAGACCGCTGAGAAGCGTCTTGCCTATGAGCTTGGCGTCATCGAGAATATGGGTTTTAGCGATTATTTTCTAATTGTGTGGGATTTTATCGCTTATTGTCATCGTCAGGGGATTGCTACTGGTCCGGGCCGGGGTTCTTCCGCGGGGAGTCTTACCGCTTATTCCCTACGAATCACGGATGTAGATCCGCTTAAGTATAACTTGCTCTTTGAACGTTTCTTAAATCCAGAACGGATCACGATGCCGGATATTGATATCGATTTTAGTGATGAGCGTCGTGATGAGGTTATCGCTTATGTGGTGGAGAAATACGGCAAAGAACATGTGGCACAAATCATTACGTTCGGAACCATGGCTGCACGGGCTGCGGTTCGTGATGTGGGCAGGGTACTGAATTTACCTTATAACGAGGTAGATAAGGCTGCCAAGCTCATCCCAGGACAACTTGGCATCAGCCTTGCTAGAGCACTGGAGACTACTCCAGATCTAAAAGCGCTGTATGACAGTAATCCGAAGATCAAAGGCTTGCTGGATATGGCAATGAAAGTGGAAGGTATGCCTCGTCATGCTTCGACACATGCTGCCGGGGTTGTCATTTCCAAAGGTCCGCTAACTGATGCTGTACCCCTTCAAGAGGGCAACGAAAGTACAGCGTTAACTCAATACTCTATGGAGCATTTGGAGAGTGTTGGGCTACTGAAGATGGATTTTCTGGGACTGCGCACCTTGTCTATTATTGAGCGCTGTATGAATTCGATTAAAGAAATGAGTGGCAGTGTTCCAGATTTTAAAATCATACCAGATCATGATCCGCTCACGTATGAAATGCTAGGTGCTGGTGAGACGACTGGGGTGTTTCAGTTGGAGTCGGCGGGTGTAAGACGTGTGCTTAAGGATTTGAAGCCTAATGGTTTTGAAGATATCGTATCGGTTCTAGCGCTATATCGTCCGGGTCCGATGGAGTTTATCCCGAAATATATAGCAGGTAAGCACGGTCAGATCGAAGTAGAGTATCCGCATCCTGATTTGAAATCTATATTAGCGGATACCTATGGGATAATTGTGTATCAGGAACAGATCATGCAGATTGCTTCGCTTATGGCTGGATTCTCGCTTGGTGAAGCGGATCTGCTCCGCCGGGCGGTCTCTAAGAAGAAGCGCGAGACGCTGGATAAGGAACGCAGCCATTTTGTACAGGGGAGCTTACAGCAAGGATATAACGAAACGGATGCGAATGCCGTTTATGATATGATTGTACGATTTGCCGATTACGGCTTCCCTCGTGCACATGCGGCGGCTTATGGCGTGTTGGCTTTCCAGACGGCATATCTTAAAGCGCATTATCCGGTACAATTTATGGCTTCTATGCTGACCGCTGTGATGGGAACCCACCGTAAGGTGGCGGAATATGTACTGGACTGCCGCCGCACGGGCATCGGCGTATTACCGCCGGATGTGAATGAGAGCGGCGTACTGTTTACCCCTGTTCCAGGAGAGGAAACGGGAACAGGGCATATCCGCTTTGGGCTCGCAGCGATTAAGAACGTCGGCACGCTAGCGGTGGAGAATATTATGTCGGTCCGCAAGGAGCGGCCGTTCGACAGCCTGCTCGATTTCTGTCGACGTGTGGATCTGCGGGTCTGCAACAAGCGGGTAGTGGAGTCTTTGCTGCAGGCAGGAGCCTTTGACTGTCTGCCGGGTCATAGGGCCCAGCTGCTGGCTATGCTGGACGAGACCGTTGACGCAGCGACGAAATGGCGCAAGGAGCGGGATGAACTGCAAATCCAGTTGTTCGACGATTTGGTGGAGACGCCGAATTGGGAGATTCGCTATCCGGATATTCCTAAGTTCACAGTAGGACAGCAGCTGGAGATGGAACGTGAGCTGCTGGGGCTGTATCTATCAGGTCATCCGCTCGACGATAGCGCTGAGCTGCTTGAGGAGCCGGGTATTCAGCGGCTAATGGATCTCGGTGAAGCCGCAGATGAGAGCCAGACGGTTACGGCCGGCATGGTCGTATCCGTTAAGGAAATTACAACGAAGCAAGGGAAATCGATGGCCTTCATCGAATGGGAAGATCAGATCGAGCGCTGCGAAGTCGTGCTCTTCCCTGAGGTGTGGAAGCGAAGCCGCGGCTTGATTGCCAAGGGCGCGCTGCTGGCCTTGCGCGCCAAGGTGCAGCAGGAGGACGAAGGCTTCAAGCTGCTGGCCGAGGAAGTGGCGCTGCTATCCGCGGAGACACTCCGCGGCCTGCTGCAGCGCCGTAGTGCCGCCGCATCCCGCTCGTATAGCGCGGGACGCCCGGCCTCAGCAGGAGCGCCGCCGCGTGGCGCGGCTCCTGCTTCGCAGGCCAGCGGGGCCGCCACTGGCCCCGCTGGCAGACCTGCAGGCGGCGCAGCTGCGCCTGCAACACCTGCGCCGGCTGCTGCACCAGCGCCGGGCTCAGGCCAGCGTGTCTTTATCAAGATCACGCCGGCCGCCGAGAATGCTGCGCAGCTCTCTCGCCTGAAGGAGCTGCTGCAGAATCATCCAGGCCCAGTAGCGACAATTCTGTTCTACGAACGGGATCAGAAGCTCCTGGCCCTTAGCGATAATTATCGGATTAAGCCTACCGAGGAGCTAATCGCGGCTATCGAGTCTATGCTGGGGGCAGGTACCGTAAGAATAAAATAAGAACAATTCCACCCTTTTCCGCATACATTAGGAAACCACAGGGCGAATCCTGCGCGGAAAGGGGAATCACATCATGTCCTATCAAATGGCAGTTGATCTGTTGGAACGTAGAGGCGTATCACTTTCTTCCATTGCTGAAATCGTATATATTTTACAATCGGTCTATTATCCCGGTTTATCCAAGGAAGAATGCCTTTCCAGTGTGAAATCTGTATTGGGAAAAAGAGAAGTGCAGTACACGTTAATGACGGGGATCGCACTTGATGAGCTGGCAGAGAAAAGACTGCTTCCGCAGCCGCTCCAGGCAGTAATGGAAGCGGATGAATCACTTTATGGAGCGGACGAGACTCTAGCCCTTGGCATCACAGGGGTATATGGGATGATCGGACTTACAGGATTTGGGTACTTGGACAAAATAAAGCTTGGAATCATTGGTGAATTGAACGATGATAAGGGGAGGATTCACGTGTTCCTGGATGACTTAGTAGCGGGTATCGCTGCAGCTGCTTCTGCTAGAATCGCTCATCGGCAGGAAGGGGCAAAAGTATATCCTCTGGTCACGGACACGGAATAAATGACCCGATTCATTTCGTTTGAACAAGTTCCTCAGTCTTGCTTCCTTTGCCCTACGCCTGTTGCGGGAAAAAAGAAAACTGTGTTATCATAATTCCATTATACGGGATACGGCTGGGAATTAAGATTGGGGAGGCCTTGCAAGGCATGTGGACGGTAATATATATCGCGCCGACCGCCAAAGTGGCGGATATGATTAAGTTTAAGCTGACTGAAGAAGGTTTTTTAGTAAAATGCCGTCCAATCAATATGTCCAAGCAGCAGTTTGAGATATTGGTTCCTTCGGGTGAACTGGAGGAAGTACAGGAAGTCCTTAATCTTATTCTGCATCCCTGAATTTCTATCAAGAGAAAAGTCATGACAGCGGCAAGCTGCATAACGCAAATAAACGGCTGAAGAGGTGCGGGTGTGTTCAAAGATTTATTTCAGAAGAAACGGAAGTACGCGACTATTCCTTCAGAACGTCTGGAGCGAAGCGGCGTGCCTGCAGAAGGCGAACGCCCCAAACGGGAAATTCCAGAAGGATTAATGAGTAAATGTAATAAATGCGGAACGATCCAGTATAGCAAGGAATTGGAAAAGAATCTAAAAGTATGTCCTACTTGTGGTCATCATTTGCGCTTGAACGCCGTAGAGCGTATTGCTATGACGTTAGACCCAGAGGGCTTTATTGAGTTTGATAGTGAAATGTATTCTATAGATCCGCTGAAATTCCCGGGTTATGCCTCTAAACTGGAGCAACAGCAACTAAAATCGGGACAAACTGATGCCGTGATTACGGGGCAGGGATCTATTGGCGGACATCCAGTGATCGTAGCTGTGATGAATTTCGAATTTTTCTCCGGCAGTATGGGATCTGTAGTTGGTGAGAAGATTACCCGGGCGATTGAAGAAGCCACGGAGAAGCAGCTTCCACTCCTTATTTTCTCTACTTCTGGCGGAGCGAGAATGCAGGAGAGTATTCTAAGTCTTATGCAAATGGCGAAGACCAGTGCAGCGCTTGCTCGTTTCAACGAAGTGGGCGGCCTTTATATTTCTATAATTACGGATCCGACAACTGGCGGAGTATCTGCGAGTTTTGCTAGTCTTGGCGATATTATTATTGCTGAGCCTGGGGCGGTATTCGGTTTCGCAGGACGTATAGTCATTGAACAGACAATTCGCCAGAAGCTTCCGGATGATTTCCAGACGGCTGAATTTAATCTGCAGCATGGCTTGATTGATATGGTTGTGCACCGTAAAGAAATGCGCGCCACACTGACCAAAATTTTGGAATTGCATGATGTGAAAGGGGGATTTTAGGTTGGCAGGAGAGTTGCCTTTTGAAATGCCTCTGGTTGAAATGCGCAAGAAAATTGCCGAGTTAAAGCAGTTTGGCGAAGAGAAAAGTATTGATTTTACGGATGAGGTAGCAAGACTGGAAGAACGGTACCGTGTGCTTGAGGAGGAAGTTTATTCTAATATCTCCCCTTCCCAAAAAATGCATCTAGCTAGACATCAAGGACGTCCGACTTCTCTTGATCTTATGGGGCAGATCTTCACAGATTTTATCGAGCTTCACGGGGATCGAATGTTTGGGGATGATCTTGCAATTGTAGGCGGTATCGCCAAACTTAACGGCGTCCCGGTTACGGTCATTGGCCAGCAGCGCGGTAAAGATACGAAAGAGAATATTTTACGCTTTTTCGGCAGTGCACACCCAGAGGGCTTCCGTAAGTCACTGCGTCTGATGCAGCAAGCGGACAAGTTCAATCGTCCCATTATAACCTTTGTAGATACGAAGGGTGCATATCCAGGAAATACGGCTGAGGAAAGAGGACAATCTGAAGCAATTGCCCGAAATTTACGCGAGATGTCTCAGTTTGGTGTCCCTGTAATCTGTGTGGTCATCGGTGAAGGAGGAAGTGGTGGTGCACTAGCACTGGCAGTTGGTAATAGAGTGCTTATGCTGGAGCATGCCATTTATTCGGCAATATCCCCTAATGGTGCTGCATCGATCCTATGGAAGGATGCTTCGAAGGCTGATCAAGCGGCGGAGGCCATGAAGATAACGGCATCTGATCTGCTTGAAATGGAAGTTATCGAAGAGATTGTTCCTGAGCCAAAAGGCGGCGCTCATCGTGATTATGAAGCTACGGCAGCTGCAATTAAGGATGCATTATGGCGTCACTTGCAGGAGCTGATTCCTCTGGATAGAGCGGAATTGAAAGAAGATCGTTATCGTAAATTCCGTAAAATAGGTGAGTTTGCTGAAGTCCAGCAGGAGCAGATTTTCCTTGAAGAAGAAGTGGAATCTGAAGTGTGAATAGTGCCTTTCCATTTGCACTTTAAGACATATAACCATACTTAGTGGACCATATTGAATTAAGTGTAAATTATACGTTTTATTGGAATTAAAATAATCTCGACGTTATGCCGGGATTATTTTAATTTTTTTTGTGCGTTCAGATAATTCGAGCTCAAATTACATCTAAAAGAGCCTACAACATTGATTTTGTGTCTAAGTTGCAGTAATATTCATAAGGGCGTAGTTAAAGGCACATGTGACAAAGTTCCTATTTAATTAGTTAGCCTTGTAGTAGATTTTGTAGTTGGAAAAAGTGAGACAGAGAGAACGAAAAAACGGAGGAAAACCTAATGCGGAAAAGTAAAATTGTATGTACGATCGGACCTGCGAGTGAATCGTTGGAGAATATCAAAAAATTGATTTTGGCTGGTATGAATGTGGCCCGTTTGAATTTCTCCCACGGCGATTTTGAAGAGCATGGTGCTCGGATTAAAACGATCCGTCAAGCATCTAAGGAACTGAACAAAACTGTTGCTATCCTGCTCGACACAAAAGGACCGGAGATTCGCACAGGCAAGTTGGAAGTAGAACCGATTGAACTAGTTCAGGACGAGTACCTGACACTAACTACGGAAGAAATCCTTGGCACCCAAGAACGTATTTCCATCACGTACAGCGAGCTTCCTAATGATGTTCAAGTAGGCTCCACCATCCTTATTGATGACGGTCTGATTGGTTTGACAGTTGTCGACATTCAAGGAACTGAAATCAAGACCCGTATTGTAAACGGTGGTACGATCAAGAGCAAGAAGGGCGTTAACGTACCAGGAGTAAACATCTCCTTGCCGGGTATTACGGAAAAAGACACCAACGATATTCTTTTTGGTATCGAACAGGACATCGATTTTATCGCCGCTTCCTTCGTTCGCAAAGCTAGCGACGTTCAGGAAATTCGTGAGCTGCTTTCGAAAAACAACGCTTCTCACATTCAAATCATTTCCAAAATCGAAAACCAACAAGGTGTTGACAACCTTGATGAAATTTTAGAAGCTTCCGATGGCCTGATGGTTGCTCGTGGTGACCTTGGTGTTGAAATTCCAGCTGAAGATGTACCTTTGGCTCAAAAATTGATGATTCAAAAATGTAACGTTGCTGGCAAACCAGTAATCACAGCTACACAAATGCTGGATTCTATGCAACGTAACCCACGTCCTACTCGCGCTGAAGCAAGTGACGTAGCAAACGCTATTTTCGACGGAACAGATGCAATCATGCTTTCCGGAGAAACTGCTGCTGGTAAATATCCAGTAGAATCCGTTCTTACAATGTCTCGTATTGCTGAGAAAGCGGAGTCCGCTCTGGATCACCGTGAAATTTTCTCGAAACAACAAACTTTACAAGAAACTACAGTTACAGAAGCTATCAGCCAATCCGTTGCAATTTCCGCTTTGGATCTGAACGCTAAGGCTATTCTTTCTTCGACTGTTACAGGTCATACTGCACGCGTTGTTTCCAAATACCGTCCTAAAGCACCAATCATTGCTGTTACGACACAAGAAAGAACTATGCGTCAATTGTCCCTCGTTTGGGGCGTAACGCCAGTATTCGGTAAAGTAGCCACTTCCACAGATGAATTGCTTGAAACAGCAATCCAAGGTGGTAAGGATTCCGGTCTGGTTCAAACTGGCGACCTAGTTGTGATTACTGCAGGAATTCCACTTGGACGTTCCGGTTCCACTAACTTGGTAAAAGTAAGCACAATCGAGTAGTACTCGACTGTGTTTTGCCTGATTCATAGTTTTTACTTAGCCAAGCCAAAACGCGGTTGGCGTCCCTAAAGGAC
>NZ_CDRJTB010000057.1:0-47298 GCF_976954365.1 Paenibacillus sp. Marseille-Q9583 | reverse complement strand
AACGCAAATTCAATTCGGATTCAGTTTTCAGGGAGTCAAATTCCTGTTTGGATTGCTGTGGTACTGATATCGTTTGGAGAGATACCCAAGTGGCTATAAGGGGACCCTCTGCTAAGGGGTTAGACTGCGTAAGCGGTGCGTGGGTTCGAATCCCACTCTCTCCGCCATTTTCAATCCATAGCATTTCTAATTATTGTGGCGGTGTAGCTCAGCTGGCTAGAGCGTACGGTTCATACCCGTGAGGTCGGGGGTTCGATCCCCTTCGCCGCTACCATAATACCTGGAGGCTTAGCTCAGCTGGGAGAGCATCTGCCTTACAAGCAGAGGGTCGGGGGTTCGATCCCCTCAGCCTCCACCATTATTACTTTTTTAGAATTACTTTTTACACCGTGCCGGTGTAGCTCAACTGGTAGAGCAACTGACTTGTAATCAGTAGGTTGGGGGTTCAAGTCCTCTCGCCGGCACCATTATTATCAATGCGGAACCGTGGTGTAGTTGGCCTAACATGCCTGCCTGTCACGCAGGAGATCGCGAGTTCGAATCTCGTCGGTTCCGCCATTTTTTTCCACAAGACTAGGGTGGGAAGTTAATGCTACCACTTTATTTTTATGTCAATTTAATATGGCTCGATAGCTCAGTCGGTAGAGCAGAGGACTGAAAATCCTCGTGTCGGCGGTTCGAATCCGTCTCGAGCCACTTTTCCCTGGGGGATTAGCGAAGTGGCCAAACGCATCAGACTGTAAATCTGCTCACGTACGTGTTCGGTGGTTCGAATCCATCATCCCCCACCATTTATGAGCCATTAGCTCAGTTGGTAGAGCACCTGACTTTTAATCAGGGTGTCGAAGGTTCGAGTCCTTCATGGCTCATCCCAAACAGAAAGTCATCACCTTATGGTGGTGGCTTTTTTTGTGTTTTTGGTTGTATTATAGTAGCGCGCTACTGTAGCGATTAACATAATATAAGAGAATATGCTAAAATAGGCGAAAAGAGCAAAAGTGGTGGAGCATGGTGACTATGGATAGTGAGACATTGCGGAAAAAATTAGAGCAGCTCACCGGAAAGAGAACCGGAATCAAGCAGTTAGGGAGGCAGCATTCAGCTTCTCTTTTTAGCATGGGATTAGAAGGACAGGATCAGCTGGTAATCCATGAGGGTCATCTCTGGGCACCTTTGTATGAGAGTGACGGACGTATAACCGCTGTCTGGGTAGAAATGGAGGGGCTCACCTCTCTGGAAGTACAACTGGTCAACTATGCAGTTCGAAATTTTGCTATTGCACTTAAAGCTACAGGGCTTAGAGAAGAAGGTGAAGTGGAGGCGCGGCAGCTTGGCGCTTGGTTGAACACGGAGCTAGAGCAAGAGAAGAATGACACTGAAATACCCGATGAGATCACCCTAAAGGGGCGTCTGTTCGGAGATATGATTCCATTCCTCCTAAGTAGTGAGATTGCCCATAGTCCACAGATCTCGTATCGTTCACTGATGAAATTACTGCGTAGCTATTTTGAGAACGAGATTCTGCTCATTCCCCTTCAAGAGAAGGAATGGCTAATTTTAGCTCGTAAAGAATTACTTACGGGCGGGGATGATAAGGATGATGAAGAAGAGAGTGTAGATGATCTTCTAGCACAGACTAGTATGGGGTTACATGAGCTGATAGCTAGTGAATGGGTAGGGGTATTCCATTTAGCAGTAGCTCCGGCTATAGTCCCTGTTAAGGGATTGACTGGATCTGTAGCTTTGCTCAGGGAGACGATTGTACTCGGTCGTATTTTTCAAGTAGGAGAGTATATTCATTTACCTTGGGAACTGCATTTGGAACGTCTGGTTAACAGCATTCCAGATGTACGCCGCAAACAGTTGCTTGGACAAATTGGTGACTATTCTTCTGTACTATCAGATAAAGAAATGCTGCTGACTTTGGAGACTTTTTTTGAGATGGACTGTAATGTAAGTGAAACCGCCAAGAAGTTGTATATCCATCGAAATACGCTGCTTTATCGTCTGGATAAGATAAAACAAGAGACTGGAGCAGATGTACGAAGCTTTGGGGATGCTGCTATTGTTAAGCTTACTATGCTTTTGTATAAAGTGACGAAAAGGAAATAGGTTTTTTGTGAACCTTACAAATAGCCATAGTGTCCCGACTGGGGTAATATAAATGTACAAGGAAACAGAATTTTTATATTAACTAATTAATAATTAACTCGAGGGGGAAATACAATGGCAGGCGTACGTTTAGAGCATATTTTCAAAAAATACCCGGGTTCAGATAAAGCAACAGTAATCGATATCAATCTTGATATTAAAGATAAGGAATTTCTAGTATTGGTTGGACCTTCCGGTTGCGGTAAATCCACAACTTTGCGTATGATCGCTGGTTTGGAAGAAATCTCCGAAGGTAAAATGTACATTGGCGATCGTGTAGTTAATGACGTTGCACCTAAAGACCGCGATATCGCGATGGTATTCCAATCCTACGCCCTGTATCCGCATATGAGCGTATATCAAAACATGGCTTTCGGTTTGAAACTTCGTAAAGTGAAGAAGGATGAAATCGACAAGAAAGTTCGCGAAGCTGCTAAAATTCTTGATATCGAGCATTTGCTAGATCGTAAACCAAAAGCGCTTTCCGGTGGTCAACGCCAACGTGTCGCTTTGGGACGCGCTATCGTACGTGATCCACAAGTCTTCTTGATGGATGAGCCTCTTTCCAACTTGGATGCTAAACTTCGTGGTCAAATGCGTGCTGAAATCACTAAACTGGTTAAGCGCCTTGAAACTACTTGTATCTACGTAACGCATGACCAAACAGAAGCTATGACAATGGGTGATCGCATCGTAGTTATGTATGATGGTATCATTCAACAAGCAGCTTCCCCTGAAGAGTTGTACAATGAACCTACAAACTTGTTCGTAGCTGGATTTATCGGATCCCCTACAATGAACTTTATCAATGGTACTTTGTCCGAAGTGAGCGGTTCTATCCGTTTCCGTGCTGAGAACCTTGATGTTGAAGTACCAGGCGGAAAAGCTCAAATCATCCGCAACAAAGGTTACATCGGTAAAGAAGTAATCATGGGCGTTCGTCCAGAAGATATCCATGAAGAGCCAGTATTCTTGGAAGCTTCCCCGAACACAATCTTCACTTCATTGGTTGATGTTACTGAAAACCTTGGTCATGAAATGCTCCTTTACTTGAGCGGCCTTGGTAAATCTACTGTAATCGCTCGTGTAGATGGACGTTCCACTACTCGCGAAGGCAGCAAGCCTAAATTGGCTATTGATATGAACAAAATTCACTTCTTTGATAAAGAATCCGAAGCTAACATTTTGTTGGGATAAGATTGTAAAGATCTTTTCTCTCTTGATAAAGCCACCCGAAAGGGTGGCTTTATTGTTTAGATGGACCCTGTTTGGTTAGGCGCTAAGATTGCATTCATAAGCGTTATCAATTAAGATAGCAGGAGAATTACCTCCGGAATGTAAAGAAATCGCTGCCAACCGGACGCAGTAAGCGGACAAATACCGCAGGTGACGAAAGGACGAAATTACATGGCTAAGAAAGTAAAAGTATCTGAATTGGTACAGCATTTTCAATTAGAGGTTATTTCCGGCCAGGAAGGTCTAAAGAGACCCATTACGGTCGATGACCTGAATCGCCCTGGACTAGAGATTGCTGGTTATTTTGAATATTATCCAGAAGAACGTGTTCAATTGCTAGGCAAAACAGAACTCGCTTTTTTCTCCATGCTGCCCGAAGCTGAGCGGAAAAGCCGACTTCGTGGAATTTGCAATGATAACACACCTTGTATTGTAATTACACGTGGTTTGGAAGTGCCTGAGGAGTTAATTGACATAAGTAATGAAAAGGCCCTTCCTGTGCTTCGCAGCTCGATGGCTACGACTATTTTCTCCAGCCGTTTGACGAGCTTCCTAGAAGGAAAATTAGCCCCTACAGCGACTATTCATGGCGTACTTTGTGATGTATATGGTGTAGGTATGCTAATTACGGGTAGTAGTGGGATTGGTAAAAGTGAAACAGCCCTTGAACTTGTAAAACGCGGTCATCGATTGATTGCTGATGATGCAGTGGAAATCCGTCAGACTTCAGATAACCAGCTGCATGGTACAGCCCCTGAGTTAATCCGTCATTTACTGGAGATCCGTGGAGTAGGTATCATTAATGTAATGACACTTTTTGGTGCGGGTGCCATTCGTAATCATAAACGGATTACACTTGTTGTTAGATTGGAAGCTTGGCAGCAAGACAAGCAGTATGACCGACTTGGACTTGATGAGGAAACGACACGGATCATTGACACAGATGTTCCACTTGTAACGATTCCCGTACGCCCAGGACGTAACCTTGCAGTTATTATAGAGGTTGCAGCGATGAACTATCGCCTGAAACAAATGGGCTTTAATGCAGCCCTGCAGTTCACGAATAAGCTAACTGCGACCATATCTGAAGATATGGATGATCTCGATTAGGAGTGTGAGAGAATGTTCCCATTAGCACTAAATCCTATTGTCTTCTCAATTGGATCACTGCAAGTACACTGGTACGGATTAATACTAGGTTTTGGTGCACTCGCGGGGTTATTTCTTGCGATCCGCGAGGGCAAAAGGTTTGGTATACCACAAGAATTCTTTATGGATATGCTGCTGCTAGGTGTGCCTTCGGCCATTATTGGGGCACGGATTTACTTTGTAGCGTTTAAATGGGAGGATTATAAGGATAATTTAATAGATGTCTTTAAGATCTGGAATGGTGGCATCGCCATTTACGGTGCGTTAATTGGTGCCATTATTTGCGGGATTATTTATTTCCGCTATAAAGGCTACCCCTTCTGGCGTATCGTTGATATTTGTGCACCTGGACTACTTGCGGGTCAAATGATTGGACGCTGGGGAAACTTTGTCAACCAAGAGGCATACGGCAGCGTGGTTGAAGAGTCGTTTTTACGGGATAAACTGCATTTACCTGACTTCATTGTGAACCAAATGTACATAGGGGATGCTTTTCATCATCCGACCTTCTTGTATGAATCTCTTTGGAGCTTACTGGGTATCGCACTACTAATGGTTCTTCGTCGTCAGAAGTTTGTGCGAGCCGGTGAGATCTTCATGTCTTACTTTATATGGTATTCCATCGGTCGTTTCTTCATTGAAGCCATACGTACAGACAGCTTGGCGTTTAATGGAAGTGCAGGCTTGGCATCCTTTATGAACGGATTGTGGAAACCGATGGAATGGTTAGGCTTTGAGCAAGGATACTTGGACCCAAGCTATGGAAATATACGTATTTCTCAGCTGCTTGCTCTACTGATCATCGTCGCAGCTGTACTGCTTATCATTATTCGTAGGGTCACCGGAGAGCCTAAAGCACATTATTCTGATCCTATCGTATGTACTAAACCGATCAAAGCAGATACCATAGTGCCTGAAAGCGCAGTAAATACACCGCAGAAAGCTCGTCACGGGGCTCAACCTGAGCAAGGACAGCCTGCGGATGGAGATAAGAAGGAGCAGTAAAGCTTATGATAGAATGCGTTCTTTTTGATCTAGATGGAACGATTGTCGATACGAATGAGCTAATTATTAGTTCGTTTATGTACGCGCTGAAGGACAATGGTCTAGCTCCACTCACTAGGGAAGAGATTATTCCGCATATGGGCACAACCCTTCAGCAACAGATGAGAGTCTTCTCTGGACTTGAGGATGTAAGTGGTGCGCTTGAGAAATCCTACCGTTCTTATAATTATGAACATCACGATGAGTTAGTACGTCCCTTTCCTCAAGTGAATGAAACAATGGAAGAGCTCTTACGTCGTGGAATTAAAATGGGGATTGTGACTACAAAAATTCGTCCAACAACGATTAAATCGCTTGAGATGTTTGATTTGCTAAAGTACATGGATACGATTGTGACGGTGAACGATGTTACTGAACCAAAGCCACATCCAGAGCCTGTTTTGACAGCAGTCAATAACCTTGGCGTTGATCCTCGTAAAACTCTTATGGTGGGTGACAGTACGGTTGATATTCAGTCAGCAAAAGCTGCTGGTGTATATGCGGCTGGAGTATCGTGGTCTTTAAAAGGCGAAGAGACTCTCCGCAAGTATGATCCCAACTATATCATCCATAACATGAAGGATATTATAGAAATTGTGGAGCGAGGAACGAGTGAATCGTGAGAAACGTAACCCGATATCCTGTAGAAGGTCATAACTCACTTTGGTACATTTACCGTACGGTCAGCCCGTGGAAGGGTGTCCGCAACTTTATTTTTATTCAGATTGCCCGTTATTGCCCGATTCTACCGCTAAAGAACTGGATCTATCGTCGGATTCTCGGGATGAAGGTAGGCAAGCATACCTCCTTCGGTTTGATGGCGATGGTGGATGTGTTTTTTCCGGAAAAAATCACGGTGGGTGAGAACTCTATTATCGGTTATAACACGACGATTCTGGCGCATGAGTATTTAATCAAGGAGTATCGCCTGGGAGAAGTAGTGATTGGTGAAAATGTATTGATTGGCGCGAATACAACGATTCTTCCCGGTGTAACCATCGGTGATTGGGCAGTTGTTGCCGCAGGATCAGTAGTACACAAGAACGTGGCGGCTGGCTCTTTTGTAGGAGGCAATCCACTGCGAGAGCTACGCCCAGCTTCATCAGAAGATTCTTCGGAACAAGTGTAAAAGATGCTTCGTAAACCCTGCAGTTTCATATTGCGTTTTTTTAGCGCAGGATCTGCAGGGTTTCTTGCGTCTTGGAGAAGCTTATTAAGAAAACTTTAAGATCTTCTTAAGTTTTTTATTCCGATGTAGGCGGTATAATTAACCTTAGTAATCACGTAAATCCCACGCTAGGCATTCAGCGTCAAATATCAGAATGTAAATTCAGCAAGTGCAGACTTCCTGGTATGTTCAGTTTCCACATTCCGCTTAGCGTCTCTATGAACAACCATCATAGTAGAGAAGAGGAATTTAATATGAATACTGTGAGACAGGAAAGGCTGCCCCAGCTGGATATTTTCAGAGCTCTAGCTATATTAGGAGTGCTGCATGTGCATGCCTCCTCTTTTGCTGCTGGAGAGCAGGCACTGCATTCACCTTATTATTACTGGCTGAACTGGATTAACATTTTCTTTAAATTCGGTACGCCCTCATTTATTTTCCTTAGCAGCTTCGTATTGTTTTATAATTATTATGGTCGTCCTGTGACACGCAGCTTGATCATTAATTTCTACCGTCGGCGATTAAAGTATATCTTACTGCCTTATTTGCTAGCTTCTATGGGCTATTATGCACTAACTCTTTATGTGAACGGACGATTGATGCAGAACTTTGGAGACAACTTGTTAAGTTTTTCTAGAGCGTTATTCTCGGGTTCCGCATATGCGCATTTGTATTTTGTCTTTATTAGCATTCAGTTTTATTTGCTTTTTCCAGTGCTGCTTAAGCTACTGCAGAGTTCCCGCTTCTTAATGAAATGGGCGATACCGGTGGGTTTGGCGCTCCAGTGGGGTTTTATTTTTTGGAATAAGTACGAACTGCACATTGTTGAAAAAGGGAGCTTGGCAATCTCCTACCTGGCCTATTATATGATGGGTGCTTATCTCGCCATTCACTTTGAGAAGGTGAAGCTGTGGCTGATAAAGCCATGGAGTGAGCTGGGTGCCAAGCAAAAGAGATGGACTGCCTTATTAGGGAGCTTGTGGTTAATTGCAGCCTTTATCCATGTGCAGCTATGGTATGTAGCCCGCCATTTTGGGGTGTGGACGGATTCGCTGTGGTACGAGCTGTTATGGAATGTTCATACGATGTTATCGGCATTGGTTCTGTTGTACGCTACATTTTTGCTTTATCGAAAGGCCCCTCGTGTCATCGTTGCTTTCTTGACTCGTTTAGGTGAGTTGTCATTTGCCATTTATTTGATTCATCCGCTATTGCTGGCGATATATCGCAGGTTCCGTTATCATATTCCCTTGGAATCGCTAACTTATGTTTTCTTCATCTATGGAGGACTTGTAGTTGCACTGGGAGGAAGCTGGTTCATGGTGCAGTTTGCTTTTCGCCGAATTCCTAAGTCATGGATCTTCTTGGGAAGTATTCCTCGGTCTCTAGAGTCTAGTTCCAAGGTAAAGTCAGGACATGCCTCGGAGGAGATGAGGAAGGTTAATACTTGATGTGGCATCATTTTGATGCGGAGCTTAACAGGAGGAAAGATTATGAGACAAAAAGAAAGAATTCCGCAGCTGGATATTTTTCGAGCGATTGCTATTTTTGCAGTGCTAGCTATTCATGCTACTTCGCGAACGTTGGCGGAGACACTAGGTACAAACATGTTTCATCCGTTCTTATTTATTAATAAATTCAGCCAGTTCGCTGTACCTTCATTCATATTTTTGAGTGGGTTCGTGCTGTTCTATAACTATATTGATCGTCCTCTGGGCGGAAAGACGCTGGGAAAGTTCTACAGTAGAAGGCTGCTTTATATTATCGTGCCTTATGTACTATTTTCACTGTTGTATTTTGCATTAAAAATGACGGCGGGACATACATGGAGTTTACCTCCAGGGGAGATGGCTTCTAAGCTTTGGAAGTATTTGTGGACAGGAACAGCATACACGCATTTGTATTATATTATTATCATTATTCAGTTCTACGTATTGTTTCCGCTCATTCTGTGGTGTCTGCAAAAGGTTCGTCATCTGGCGGCTTGGGCACCGCTAATCGGATTGGTTCTACAATGGGGTTTTGTGCTGCTGAATAAATACATGACTAATAACGGGTATTGGCAGTTGTCCAAGGGCAGTCTGGCAATCACTTATTTCTCTTATTTCTTGCTGGGTGCTGGGATTGCAGTATACTATCCTTCTTTGAAAAAGTGGCTGGTTCCTTCACGTGAAGGCTGGCGCGCCGGTAAAGGTCCGGTATGGATTACGTTATGGTTGTTGTGGATCGTAGCAGGGGTTGTTCATGTTGAGCTATGGTTTAACAACTATACGAAGAAAACAGTCATCAATAGTTTATGGTATGAGGGATTCTCTAACCTTCATGCGCTACTCTCTTGTGTGGTGTTGCTACAAGTCTCCTTCTTATTGTACGGAGCGGGCCGAAGCTTGATTACAAGACTGTTGTTATCTGCTGGAGCTTGCTCTTTCGGAATCTATTTACTACATCCATTACTGCTATTTTTCTATAGAAAATTACCGTTTCACGGGGGTTCTCTTGCATATACCGCAGCGATTGCTGGGGGTTGGCTCTTTGCGCTGTTAGGTTCATGGGTGGTAGTAGCCTTTGCCTTCCGATATGTTAAACCGGCTTGGATCATCTTCGGATCGGGTCCTCAGAAAGCAAAAACAGGATCCAAAAGTGCATAGTCTATTATAAGAAAAAATAAAAGCGTCGGTTTTCCTACATATGTGGGTAGACCGACGCTTTTTATTTTTGCCTTATTCTCCAGCTTGTTCTCGCTGAAATTCTGCAATGGCTTGATACTGGCTTTCGAGACTACGGTAGACAGAAATATAGATCGGCAGCAGCTGCTTGTATATTTTGGTATGTTCATCCATTGGATCATGCTTATAGGTTGAACCAATCATGTCAAACACCACATCAAAGGAATCTACACGACCCGTAGCATAAAGGCCAAGTACAACCGCACCGAGGCAGGAGCTCTCGATACTCTCCGGAATGACAACCTCCTGATCAAAAATATCAGCCATCATCTGCCGCCACACTGAGGAGCGGGCGAAGCCGCCTGTGGCAAGGATTCTGCTTGGGCGTCCGATTTGCTCTTCCATAGCAAGAAGCACCGTATACATATTGAAGATTACGCCCTCTAGTACTGACCGAATCATATGTTCTTTATGGTGATTCATAGAAAGGCCAAAGAAGGAGCCGCGGGCATCCGGATTCCACAACGGCGCTCGTTCCCCGGTCAAGTAAGGATGGAATAAAAGTCCCCCGCTTCCCGCAGGAACCTGCTCTGCAATGCGAGTCAGAACCTCGTAAGGATCAATGCCTAGTCGTTTGGCGGTTTCAACTTCAGAGGCCGCGAACTCGTCTCGTACCCAGCGGAACAGCATGCCACCATTATTGACAGGTCCTCCGATTACCCAATGTTTTGGGGTTAAGTTATAACAGAAGGTCCGTCCTTTGGGATCGGTGAGCGGGTGATCCACTACGGTACGAATTGCTCCGCTAGTTCCAATCGTAGCGGCTACTACACCGGGTTCAATTGCACCTACGCCGAGATTGGACAGGACGCCGTCACTGGCGCCAATAACAAATGGGGTTGTAGGGAGCAGCAGAAGTTCCTCAGCTAGACCAGGGAGCAGCCCTTGCATGATGTGCGTGGTGGGAACAAGCCGCGAGAGTTGATCCGCTGTAATATGAGCAATCTCCAAAGCTTCTTTATCCCATTCTAGATTCTCCAGATTGAGTATGCCTGTGGAAGAGGCAATGGAATGATCGATGACGTATTCGCCAAACAATCTTGCGAATATGTATTCTTTAATGGAAATAAATTTATAGGTTCTCTGGAACACGTCAGGCTGCACTTCGCGAAGCCACATTAGCTTGGTGATTGGAGACATTGGGTGTATAGGTGTGCCTGTGCGTAGATACAATTCATGGCCGTTTAGCTCATCCTTCAAACGAAGTGCGCATCCGGCACTACGATTATCAGCCCATGTGATGCAGGCAGTTAGGGCCTTACCCAGTTTATCAACTGCAATGACACTGTGCATGGCTGAACTGAAGGAGACGAATAGAATATCATCCGCAGATACACCGCTTTGCCGCATAACTTCAGAGATAGTATGGAAGACTGCACTCAGGATTTGCTCTGGGTCTTGCTCCGCTATTGAGGGTGAGGGCTGATGTAAGGGATATCCTACATTAGCTTGTGCAGCTATGGCTCCTTTTTCCTCGAAGAGAACTGCTTTGGTACTTGTAGTTCCAATATCAACGCCAATCATATAGGATTTAGTCACGCATTAGCCCTTCTTTCAAGTTGTAAGTAGATTTTTAGAACACTAATTACAGAATTATGAAGTACAATCATATTAGCTCATTATAGTATTGGATAAACGTGGAGGCAAAATAAAGGGATTCCCAAGTATTGGTTCGAAGTACATAAGTATTTGATTTAGATTTTCTTTGTGAACAATTCAACCTAGGTGGACAAGCTTTAAGCATACAAGCATTAGAATGGAAGTCGTAGCTTTACCCCGTTAGATTGACGAAAAAGCATTGACCATGATACGATATTGAAAATACTTTAATTTGCTACCACTTTACCATGGTAAAGTAAATATAAACAGTATCTAATGATAACTGACGAGGTGAACAATGAAGATGTCCAAACCAAAGGGATTTGAGAAGCCGTCTGGCGTTCGGGACTATCTGCCCCGGGCCGTAACGAAATTACGCAAAATTGAGAATGATGTACTGCATTGCATGAGTCGCTGGGGTTATCAGCAAATGATGACTCCGACGCTAGAATATTACGATACAGTTGGCGTGGCTAGCTCTACGTCCGACCAAAAGCTTTATAAATTGCTCAACAATCGTGGTCAGGCGCTAGTGCTTCGTTCTGAAATGACAGCTCCGGTTGCCCGTGTTGTCGCATCTTTATTGAAGGATGAACCGTTGCCTTTGCGTCTCTCTTATCATGCTAATGTCTTCCGTGCTATTGAAGAAGAAGCAGGTCGGGAAGCGGAGTTCTTCCAGACAGGGGTCGAGCTGGTAGGTGACGATTCACCTGAGGCCGATGCTGAAGTAGTGGCGCTCGCAATTTCATCTTTACAGGCTGCGGGTGTGAAGTCTTTTAAAATCGCTATGGGGCATGTAGGCTTTCTGAATGGATTATTTCAAGAGGCACTTCCACAATTGCCGGAGGCTCAGGAGGAGCTCAAAAGCCATTTGTTGGCCCGTGACTACGTCTCTTTTCGGGAGACCTTGCGCCGGCTGGATCTGACGGAAGCTCAGAAGAATGAACTGGATGGACTGTTACGTCTGCGTGGAGGCAAGGAGATTTGTGGACAGGCGCTGGAGCTTAGCGATCATCCGCTTGCCCGTCATTCGATAGATCATTTATGCAAGGTGTGGGAGGTACTGGTCTCTTACGGCGTATCACAGCATGTGCTGATCGATCTGACGATGATCGGGGACTTCTCTTATTATACAGGGATGACTTTCGAAGGCTATGCAGCGGAATTAGGGTTTCCGGTATGCAGTGGAGGCAGATATGATAATCTCCTTCAGCAGTTTGGACGTCCGATCCCTTCTACAGGTTTTTCTCTAAAAACGAATCGTATTCTCGATGGTGTGACTGGATCGGGCGAAGAGGAAGAGCTGCCTATCTTGATCCAATATGATGCTACTCGCAGAAAAGAAGGCCTGGAAGAGGCAACACGCTTACGGTCGGAAGGGCACGCAGTAGTGACTAGACTGGCAGCAGGTCCAGAAGAGCTTGAAACGGTGAAGCGTCTAGATACGGATACGATCGAAGCAGATGGTATGCGGTACGGCGAAATTTATACCTTTGTATCTTTTGTAAGTGAACATGGCTGAGATATCGCTAGCAAGAATGAGCGGTTAAGATAAATTTTGTATGGAAATGGAAAAGGAGGCAACTTAACGATGGCACAGATTTTGAAGGTCGCTATGCCAAAAGGTCGGATTTATGAAAAGGCTGCTGAGCTGTTCCGCCAGGCAGGTCTCCCGATTCCACCGGATGGTGAGGCATCCCGCAAGCTTGTTATTCCGCTGCCTGAGGCAGGCATGGAGTTTATATTAGCTAAACCAGTAGATGTACCTACATATGTAGAATATGGTGTGGCCGACATTGGAATCGTAGGTAAGGACGTATTACTGGAGGAAGATCGTGATGTGTATGAGCTACTTGATCTTGGCATCGCTCGATGCCGGATGTCGATCATTGGATTACCGAACTGGCAGCCGGGGATTCAGCAGCGTGTAGCGACGAAATATCCAAATGTGGCTTCAAAATATTTCCGGGAGCAGGGACAGCAGGTTGAAGTCGTGAAGCTGAATGGTTCAATTGAGCTTGCGCCGCTGATTGGTCTCGCTGATCGTATCGTGGATATGGTAGAGACGGGCCAGACGCTGCGGGATAACGGATTAATTGAAATGAAGAGCATATTTGAAATTACGAGCCGTCTTGTGGCCAATCGTGTGAGCTATCGGATGAAAAATGAAGAGATACAGCAACTGTGTGACCGACTACAGGCGGTTATAGGGGAACCAAATTTGCGGTAGGTGACAGATGTTAAGGGGTAAAGGGAGGAACCGGCGATGAAGGTTGTATCGAGCAAGGATTTTAAGCTAGAGCGAGAAGTCGAGTATGGAACGCCAGAGCAAAATCAGGCGGTAAAGGAAATTGTATTCGCGATTAAAAAAGAAGGAGACACGGCACTTCTTCGCTACACGGAGCAATTTGATCGGGTCACGCTCACGCCAAATCAGCTGCGGGTAACGCCGGAAGAGCTTCAGGCGGCGTATGGCCGAGTAGAAGAATCTTTCGTATCCGCTATTCAAGCGGCTGCAGCAAATATCCGGGCTTTTCATGCTAGACAGAAACGGAATTCGTGGATGGATTTGCAGCCCGATGGCACGATTCTGGGACAGATTATTCGTCCGCTGAAGCGGGTAGGGGTATATGTTCCTGGTGGTAAGGCAGCTTATCCTTCCTCGGTGCTGATGAACGTGATCCCTGCACAGATCGCAGGCGTGCCGGAGATCGTTATGGTAACCCCGCCATCCACCGGTGGCAAAGAAGGGATTGATCCTTACATCCTGGTTGCTGCTGCAGAAGCAGGTGTGAATGAAATCTACCGTGTGGGCGGAGCGCAGGCGGTAGCTGCTTTGGCTTTTGGGACGGAGAGCATAGCGCCGGTAGATAAGATATGTGGGCCCGGCAATATATACGTTGCGCTAGCGAAACGCGAGGTATATGGCGCCGTGGATATCGACAGTATAGCGGGACCAAGCGAAATTGTCGTGCTCGCAGATGAGACCGCTGAGCCGGCCTATGTCGCAGCGGATCTGCTCTCGCAGGCCGAGCATGACGAGATGGCTTCAGCGATTCTGGTCACGCCATCGCAAAGCCTGGCGGATAGCGTGGCTGCCGAAGTGGAGCGTCAGCTGCAGGAGCTGCCGCGACAGGCGATCGCCCGTTCATCCGTAGAAAATTACGGGGCGATCATTGTTGTGGAATCTATGGAGGAGGGAATCTCCGTAGTGAATCGTTTGGCACCAGAGCATCTAGAGATCGTTGTCGAGGATCCAATGGGCCTTGTGGGCAGCATCGAGAATGCTGGGGCGATCTTCCTGGGAGCGTATAGCTCGGAGCCTGTGGGCGACTATTTTGCCGGACCGAATCATATTATCCCGACCAATGGTACGGCACGATTCTCGTCGCCAGTGGATGTGGATGATTTTATAAAGAAATCAAGTCTGATCTATTACAGTAAAGAAGCCCTCCTGCGGGATGGGAAGACCATTATAGAACTGGCGCGTCGCGAAGGGTTAGAAGGCCACGCACGAGCCATTGAGATTCGACTCAAGAACGAAGGAAAAGGTGGAGACGGATATGGAGAACAATAATGAACAGGCCTTGCGCCAAGCAGGATTAAGCCGTAAAACAAACGAGACGGATATCAAGCTATCTCTTAACGTAGATGGAAGTGGAGTTTCCGAGCTGGAGACGGATGTTCCTTTTCTGAATCATATGCTGGACCTATTTACGAAGCACGGCCAGTTTGACCTGTCAGTACAGGCGCGAGGAGATATCGAAATTGATGATCACCACACGGTTGAAGACATCGGGATCTGCCTAGGTCAAGCGCTGCACGAAGCACTTGGTGATAAAAAGGGAATCAAACGTTATGCGAGTGTTTTTGTACCAATGGATGAGGCGTTGGCGCAGGTTGTGATCGATATCAGCAATCGCCCACACTTTGAATATCGCGCAACGTATCCTTCACAGCAGGTGGGCAGCTTTTCGACGGAGCTTGTTCAGGAATTCTTATGGAAGTTCGCGCTGGAAGCTCGGATTACGCTGCATGTGATCGTACACTACGGTTCTAACACACATCACATGATTGAGGCTGTATTCAAGGCGCTCGGACGGGCGCTCGATGAAGCGACACTGATTGATCCACGTGTGAAGGGTGTGCCTTCTACGAAGGGAGTGCTGTAGCATGACTGTTGCAATCGTCGATTATGGCATGGGCAACCTGCACAGTGTGAGCAAGGCGGTAGAACGTCTCGGTTATGAGTGTATAGTGACGGGGGAAGCCGAGCAAATTCTTGCTGCTGATAGTGTCATTCTGCCTGGTGTCGGTGCATTTGGCGATGCGATGGAGCAGCTGCGGGAAAGTGGTTTGGATCGTGTGGTCATACAGGTAGCTGCCGAAACCCAGCCGCTGCTAGGAATCTGTCTTGGTATGCAACTACTGTTTAGCAGCAGTGAAGAGCATGGCAGCCATGAGGGACTTGATATTCTCTCAGGCTCGGTGGTGCGTTTCGCTCCTAGAGATGGCTATAAGGTGCCGCATATGGGTTGGAACAAGCTGAGCTTTAGGCAGCCACAAAGTCCGCTTTTTGCAGATCTTGATGAGGGTCATGTGTACTTTGTGCACTCTTATCATGCGCTTGTTGCGAATGAGAGTGATCTGCTGGCTGTCACCGATTATGGTTACCCAGTCACAGCCATTGTGGGGCAAGATAATGTGTTCGGCATGCAGTTCCATCCTGAAAAAAGTGGGGAGCTGGGAATCAAGCTGCTGGGCAATTTTTTGAAATTAAAGGGAGAGCGGGCGTAAGCTGCGCTATAAATATAATGTAACGAAAGTGGGGAGCGCCAAATGTCTTCTTTTATTGTATATCCGGCGATTGATATCCGGGATGGAAAATGTGTCAGGCTGCAACAAGGGGACTACAGTCAGGAAACGATATACAATGATAGCCCACTAGAGGTGGCAAAATCATGGGAAGAGCAAGGCGGAAAGTTCATTCATTTGGTGGACTTAGATGGCGCGAAAGCAGGTCATCCTGTGAATGATGCGATTATCGGCGCTATTGCTGCTAATGCTAATGTGCCTGTTCAGGTGGGCGGTGGCCTTCGTAATCTTGCGGACGTGGAAAAATTGCTTGGGCTTGGCGTTAGTCGGGTTATTATCGGAACTGCTGCGATTAACGATCATGCTTTTACCGAAGCGGTATTGGCTAAATACGGTGATAAAGTAGCTATCGGTATTGATGCGCGCAACGGTTATGTTGCGACACATGGCTGGTTGAACACCTCTGAAGTACGTGCTGAGGATCTGGCTAAGGAATTGGCTGCAAAAGGAGCTGAGACGTTCATTTACACCGACATCTCCCGCGACGGGATGATGCAGGGTCCGAACGTGGAGGGGATTGTGTCCATGGCGAAGGTCAGCGGTAAAACGGTGATCGCCTCCGGCGGAGTCACCAGTCTTGATGATCTGTTACGTCTAAGCGTGCATAGCGGCAGCGGTGTGGGCGGAGCTATTGTTGGCAAGGCGTTGTACACGGGCAATATTGATCTTTCCAAAGCTTTGCAGGCGCTCGGGCAGAAGTAGTGCTGAGTATGTGCGTTAGTTGACGAACCTGACTAATTAACTCATTCTCACTCTGTGAAAAGTCTCATTTGTGGTTTTGGTTGTATTTTGTGCAATAGAAAGCTGCTTAAAGAGAGTGAATGCTTATCTGACAGCTGGATGATATAAGTGTACTCCATACAACTATTGTTCCAATTAAGAGCGTGTTTGCTAATTTAATTGTATTTCGTGCAGCTATATATGAGAGTTGAGCTTATATCTAAGTTCATTCCCAGATTTAATTGTACAAAATGCAGTTAAACACCTGGTTTGCTGGACGGACGGTGAAATAACTGCACAATGTGCAACTAATTATGCTTATACTTCATGAGCGCGAGCCCACAGGCCGCCTATATGAATGTGATCTTGCAGGTGTCGCAAGTCCGTCGTCCTGCTAGGAGCAAAAATCGTGGGAACATAGTGATTATAGAGTGAGTGGAGCGGGATTTAGGGGGATCAAAATGTTTTAGGGAAACACATGGAAAGGGGGATTAATAATGTTAGCAAAACGTATCATCCCCTGTCTTGACGTTAAGGACGGACGGGTAGTCAAAGGCGTTAACTTTGTGAATCTGCGTGATGCCGGAGATCCGGTAGAGCTGGCGGCGCTGTATGACCGTGAGGGTGCAGATGAGCTTGTGTTTCTCGATATATCGGCTTCCGTAGAAGGCCGGGCGACCATGATTGAGGTTGTGCGGCAGACCGCAGGTGAAATCGCCATTCCTTTCACAGTGGGTGGAGGGATCTCTACACCTGATGATATGAAGCGGATTCTTCGTGCAGGTGCAGACAAAATCGGCATTAATACGGCTGCTATCACCAATCCACAGTTAATTCTGGAAGGTGCACGTCGTTTTGGTTCTCAATGTATTGTGGTAGCAATAGATGCTAAATATAACGAGGCATTTGGTGAATGGGAAGTGTATACACATGGTGGGCGCAAGCCCACTGGCATCCGTGCTCTGACCTGGGCCAAGGAAGCTGAAAAGCTGGGTGCAGGCGAGATTTTGCTCACAAGTATGGATGCAGATGGGACGAAAGATGGCTTCGATCTGAAGCTGACATCAGCAGTAAGCGATTTACTTAGTATTCCTGTGATTGCTTCTGGCGGCGCTGGGAAGAAGGAGCATTTTTACGATGTATTTACGGAAGGGAAGGCCGATGCGGGACTGGCGGCGACCATTTTTCACTATAAAGAGATTGCCATTAACGACTTAAAGGCTGACTTGAAGCAAAAAGGGGTAGAGATCCGATGAGTGAAACAGAAAAGAATACATCCATTAGCCAAAAAGAAGCGCTGGCCGGCATTCGATGGAATGAAGCGGGGTTGGTGCCTACCGTTGTGCAGGATGCTAACACACTAGAAGTTTTGATGGTTGCTTATATGAATTCGGAATCGTTGCAGCTCTCGTTGGAAAGTGGCCAGACCTGGTTCTGGAGCCGCTCACGCAGCGAGCTTTGGCATAAAGGTGGAACCTCAGGCAATACACAAGCGATTACTTCCATATCCTATGATTGTGATAGTGATACGCTGCTCGTGAAGGTTGCCCCTGAAGGACCAGCTTGCCATACTGGAGCTACATCATGCTTTTTCCGTGACATTCCTTTGAATAACCAAGCCGAGGAATCACAGAAATCGGTAGCTACTAGCCTTACGGATGGTGAGCGTTTTGCTGTTCTTGGTGAGCTGGAGCGCGTGATTGCTGAGCGGCAAGTAGAGCGTCCGGAAGGCGCGTATACAACTTATTTGTTCGATAAAGGTGTCGATAAGATCCTTAAGAAGGTAGGCGAAGAAGCCTCTGAAACGATTATTGCCGCTAAAAATAAAGATAATGCCGAGCTGCGTCTTGAAGTTAGTGATCTGATCTACCACTTACTAGTACTGCTACAGGAGCGCAAGCTTCCGCTGGATGAAATCATGGAAGAGCTCAGTACCCGCCACGAGCGCCCACGCCGGGACCAGTACTAGGGAGGGAACTGACGGATGCATATCGATTACCACACACATCATGAGCGCTGCGGTCATGCCGTGGGCAAGCTTGAGGAGTATGTGCAGCGTGGGATACAGCTTGGTCTTCAGCAGCTAGGGTTATCCGACCACTTGCCGCTCATCCATGTTGATCCCGCTAGCTATTACCCTGAAATGGCCATGCCAATGGCTGAACTGCCTCGTTATGTGGAGGAGTGCCTGACACTGAAGGAACGATACCGCGGAGTCATAGACCTGCGGGTAGGGCTGGAAGCGGATTATATTGAAGGTTACGAGGATCAAATTCGTGAGATTTTATCTCCTTACCCATGGGATTATCTGATAGGCTCTGTGCATTTTCTCGGGGAGTGGGATATCACGGATTATCGACAGGTTGATGGCTGGGAAGGCAAGGATGAACTAGAGGTATATCGCCTTTATTATGATGCTGTAAAGAAGTCGGCGTTATCAGGATTATATGATATTATAGGACATATGGATGTTATTAAACGGTTCGGCTATGGTCCTCAGACACCAGAAGGTAAAGCAGAGGTGAGAACGCTGGAGCTGGAAACCTTAAAGGTTATAGCGGATAGCGGAATCGCCATGGAGCTGAATGCTTCAGGACTTACCAAGCCATGTGCTGAGATGTTCCCGGCGGAACATCTGCTACAGGAGGCTTTTAAGCTCGGTATACCGCTTACGCTCGGCTCGGATGCACATGACCCTGCCAAGCTTGGTGACGGCTTGCAAGAGGCACGTAGCATGCTTTGGCACACAGGCTTCCGTGAGCTGGCTGTATTTGAGGGACGCCGTCGTACCACTGTTCCGTTCAAACTATAATTTATAATCCGCAGGAGGGTATTATGCATCATCAACAATTACGTATTTTTTCCGGTTCGTCGAATCCAAAGCTGGCGGCAGATATTGCAGAGCGACTTGGTGTTGAATTGGGGCAGATTAAGCTGACCCGTTTCATGAGCGGCGAGATTTACGTGCATTACGAAGAGAGCATCCGGAACTGCGACGTATTTTTGGTGCAATCCCTATCCCATCCCATTAATGAGATGTTCGTGGAACTGCTCGTGATGATAGATGCTGCTAAACGGGCATCAGCACGTACAGTTAACATTATTGTGCCGTATTATGGATACGCTCGACAGGAACGTAAGTCTGCACCTCGTGAACCGATCTCGGCTAAGATGGTAGCTGATGTACTTACGACCGCGGGCGCAACCCGTGTAATCACTATCGATTTGCATGCAGCGGCAATTCAAGGCTTTTTCAACATTCCGGTCGATCATTTGACTGCTCTCGATTTGATCAGCAGCCATTTGAAAGCCAAGGCAATGTCTGATTTGGTCATTGTTTCTCCGGATGCCGGACGTGCATCTATGGCTGAGAAGCTGGCGAATAAGCTGGATTCACCTTTTGCCATTATGATCAAGAAGCGTCCAGCCCATAATGAATCTGTAATCACTCATGTCATTGGTGATGTCGAGGGACGTACACCGATTATTATCGAGGACCTGATTGATACAGGGACTACCATCGTGAATGTGGTTGAGGGTCTGAAAGAGAGAGGTGCGAAGGACAGTATCGTCTGTGCAACGCATGGATTGTTCTCAGGACCTGCGCTGCAGCGGCTTGACCATCCCTCTGTTCAGGAAGTGGTCATTACGGACTCTATTGCGCTGCCAGATGATCATTCAAGTCGGTTTACGGTCTTATCGGTGGCACCGATGCTTGCACAAGCTACACGTATTATTCTTGAGGGCGGTTCAATCGATAAGCTTTTCAGAGACGCGGGAATTTAATTCCCCGTCTTTTTTTAAATATAAGAAAGTATAAGTTTCAAACCATACTTTATGTCTTATATTTCTCGCATATACGCTTACCGTCCTTATAAGGACGCTGAAGGCGTTTATGCTTGTTTTTACGTGAAAAAGTTGTTGTTTATGGAGTGGTAGAGTCTTTCTCAACTTGAGAATCTCACGGTCACATGTGGTATACTGTGTGAAGATAGCCGCACCCATAAAGGGAACGGAATAGCGATTAAGTTTGGAGCTCCGGTATACCCCATTGGGCGCCGTCCTCCTATTTTTTCGTTAGTATAAAAGGAAGCTTCTTATAAGGGGGTGCCTTGCTTCCATGATGGAGAGAACTTCAGAGTATGAGGAGAATGGTAATGTTATTCCTGTCACTCTGAATGCCAATTTTTTCTTTGAAAGAGCCGTTCGGTCCTTGGATCGCTTTCAATATGATAAGGCATTAAAGAATTTTCGCAAAGCTGTAGAGTACGAACCGGAGAACCCGGTAAATCATTGTAACGTAGCAGGTGTTTTATCAGAGATGGGTAATTATGAGGCGTCTAACGACATTTTGACCCATGTGCTGGAGAATATTGATCCTGGAATGACGGAATGTTATTTCTATATGGCTAACAACTTCGCCAATATGGAAAGCTATGAGGAGGCAGAACACTCACTCGTTAATTATCTCGAAGAAGATGTGAACGGTGAATTTCTGGCCGAATCGGAAGAGTTGATGGAACTTCTGCAATATGAGCTGGATCGTCCTGCACCACTTATCCGGATTAGAAGCCGGGAAGGGGTAATAGAGCATGAGCGGGCCCGAGCGCTGTTGGAGGAAGGCAAGTTTACACAAGCTGTAACTTTGCTTGAAGAGATTGTGAGCAATACGCCAGACTTCTTGGCGGCGCATAACAACCTAGCCCTTGCGTATTTCTATATGGGTCGTTTTACCAAAGCCAAAGAATGCATTATGCGGGTGCTTGAACAGGACTCTGGGAATTTGCACGCACTTTGTAACTTGGCGATCTTTTTGCAGTATGAAGGTGACCGCGGGCAACTGGCTGGATTATTACGTCTGCTAGAGACGACTATTCCTTTTCACCAGGAGCATTTATTCAAGATGGCCACTACGATGGGGATTCTGGGACGGCATAGAACCGCCTATGGTCATTTTCGGCGCCTGCTGAAGGATGAAGAAGTCGGCGGTGACGCTAGTCTGTACCATTACTGTGCGGCAGCAGCAAGTAATAGCGGTCTCTATACAGAGGCTCAGCGTTGCTGGCAAAAAGCTGCTAAGCTGGATCCGGAATCGTCTGTGCCGAGATTTTTTCTGGCCCAACTGCAGGGGGCGCAGGGGGAAGGCAAGGCGTTGTCTCCAATCAGTTACAACTATCAGCTCCCATTTCAAGAGCAGCTGAAGCTGTGGAAAGACAACAAAGGTAGCTTTGCTGAAGAGGTGCGGAACAATCCACTGCTTCGATCTTCCTTCTTCTGGGCACTTCGTTACGGAGATGCCAATACGAAGCTTCAGGTTACGGAAGCTCTGCGCTGGATTGAAGATGAAGAAATGTCCGAGATTCTACAAGGACTTCTAAAGCAACAGCCATTGCAGGAAGAAAAGCTGCAGGAAGCTGCGCTTCTGAGCCTGCAGCGACTGATTGGTAGTGTTCCGGAGGAAAATGTACTTCAGGAAGCCAAAGAAACTTCTACTGCGCGTCTGAAGGGATTACCAGAATGGAGAGAAGATTGGCAAAAAGTCATCGACCAGACGGTAAGTATGATGGACCGGAGATTTGATGCCGTCCAGAAAAAAGATGCTGAATTACTTTGGAAGCAGTTCGTCAGTTGCATATATCCAGATGTTCCTTTTATCCGTCAAACGGAAGGCTGGTGTGCTGCCTTAGAATATCTGATCGCAAAAATGCATAACCTTCCAGTCACCTATCGCGAGGTAGCTCAGCGCTATGACGTATCCGTGTCGATGGTCAGTCGTTATGCTCGGCGTATCGATGATGAATGTAGTTTTCAGGGAAGTGTGAGCGACAATCTTCCCCCGTTTACTGAAAATATCTAAAATTTTTGATGCATAAACCCTATTGTGAGGAGGCCACTGTTATGTACAAAACGATTGTAATCGGAACAGGCCCGGCCGGGCTTACTGCTGCTATTTATCTGGCACGTGCCAACCTTAACCCACTTGTAATTGAAGGGATGCAGCCAGGTGGACAACTGACAACGACAACGGAAGTTGAGAACTTTCCAGGTTTTCCTGAAGGGATTCTCGGCCCGGATTTAATGGACAACATGCGGAAGCAGGCTGAACGTTTTGGTGCTGAATTCAAGAATGGTTGGGTGGATTCAGTGGATTTTTCACAGCGTCCATTTAAAGTGACAGTAGATGGTTTGGGTGTATTAGAGGCAGAGTCGGTAATTATCTCTACCGGTGCTTCTGCCAGATATTTAGGAATACCAGGGGAGCAGGAGAATGTGGGCCGTGGGGTCAGCACTTGTGCTACTTGTGATGGCTTCTTTTTCCGGAATAAGAAGATTATCGTAATCGGTGGAGGAGACTCCGCGATGGAGGAAGCCAGCTTCTTAACAAGATTTGCTTCCAGCGTAACCGTGGTTCATCGTCGTGATGAGCTCAGAGCTTCGAAGATCATGCAGGATCGTGCACGTGATAACAGTAAGGTTGTGTGGGCACTTAACCGTACACCGCTTGAAGTAACAACCGGCGAGTCTGGAGTTAAGGGACTGACGGTTCGCAACAATGATACTGGGCTTGAAGAACTCATCGAAGCGGACGGAGTGTTTGTCGCTATCGGTCATACGCCGAATACCGGATTCTTGGGCGGTCAGATTACGACGGATACCAATGGTTATATTGTAGTAAATCCAGGCACTACTGAGACGAATATTCCGGGTGTATTCGCTTGCGGCGACGTACAGGATACCCGTTACCGTCAAGCGATCTCCGCAGCGGGCACCGGCTGTATGGCAGCAATGGACGCTGAGAAATATCTTGAGGGCACAATGGTACATGACTGGAGCGAAAACTTGGGTAGTTAATGTAACTAAATTAATCGGAATGAATTCAAGCAGGTGATCCTTATCTTAAAGGGGGGCCTGCTTTTTTGTAGCAGGAAGCTGGGTGCTGTTAAAATAACTGTAACAATGTCTTTCGAAAAAGGCTTGCGCATTTAAAAAATACGGTTACAATAAGAGGTAATGTTAACGTTAACAATTTGAATATATTTAGAAACAAAATTATTTTAATCTAAAGAAATAACTAAGTTAAAATATCATAATCCGAATAATGTTCACGTTAAACTATTGTAACTACCATTATGATTATAAAGGAGAGCAGCAAACCTCATGAGCAAAAAATTCATGGATGAGAACTTCCTGTTGTCGAGCGAGACCGCCATTAAGCTGTTTCATAATCATGCGAAAGGTATGCCTATTATCGACTATCATTGCCACCTCAGTCCTCAAGAGATCTATGAGAACAAGACGTTCAACAATATTACCGAAGCATGGCTGTATGGCGACCATTACAAATGGAGAGTGATGCGGGCAAATGGTGTAGAGGAGAAGTTCATTACTGGTGATGCTAGTGACTATGAAAAGTTCTTGGCATGGTCTAGAACCGTTCCTAAGATTATCGGGAATCCGCTCTATCATTGGACACATCTTGAGTTGCAGCGTTTCTTTGGAGTATATGATTTGCTAAATGAGGCTAATGCTCCGAAGATTTGGGATGAAGTGAACAGACAGTTGCAAGGTGAAGGATATGGAGCAAGAGATCTAATTGTTAAATCGAAGGTAACTGTTGTATGCACCACCGATGACCCAGTAGATTCTCTGGAATATCATGAAAAAATCAGCAGTTTGAGTGGATTCAATGCCAGCGTAGTTCCGGGGTTTCGTCCAGATAAAGCCCTTGAGATTAATCGTCCTACCTTCAAGCCTTGGGTAGCTCAGCTAAGCGAAGTCTCAGGAATGGATGTTGAGAATTATGGTCAGTTTCTAGAAGCATTGGAGAGCAGAGTGAGATTCTTCCATGCCAGAGCGGGCCGTGTATCCGATCATGCTTTGGATGCAGTAATGTTTGAGCCTGCTACCTTGGAGGAAGCTACGGCTATATTCAACAAAGCTCTTCGTGAAGGCGCTGTAAGTGAGAGAGAAGAAAAGAAATATAAAGGGTTTACCCTTGTGTTCCTCGGGAAATTATATAGCGAGCTGGATTGGGCCATGCAATTCCATATCCATGCGCTACGCAATAATAACAGCGTAATGTTCGGACGACTCGGCCCTGATACCGGCTATGATTCGATTAATGATGGCGTGATTGCTAAACCGCTGGCAGGTCTGTTAGATGCGCTGGATCGTGAGAATGCGCTGCCTAAGACGATTTTGTACTCGCTGAATCCAAATGATAACCATGTCATTGCTGGTTTAATGGGCTGCTTCCAAGGCGGCGGAACTCCAGGGAAGATTCAATTCGGGACGGCATGGTGGTTCAACGATAACAAGGATGGCATGCTGGAACAGATGAAGACGCTTGCTAATCTAGGTGTGCTTAGCCAGTTTGTCGGAATGTTAACAGACTCCAGAAGCTTTTTATCCTATACCAGACATGAGTATTTTAGAAGAATTCTATGTGATCTTGTAGGTTCTTGGGTAGAGAATGGAGAAGCCCCGGATGATATGGAACTGTTAGGCGGTATGATTGAGAATATCTGTTACAATAACGCTGATCATTATTTCAATTTCTCGAAACAGGCATTGGTGACTAGGTAATCGTTATGATATCCTTACATGGAATAGCCAAACCCGTTTGATAAGGAAGGTTGACCCATGGCACCTACAATCAAGGATATCGCCAAACTGGCGAATGTTTCACATACAACTGTATCAAGAGCACTTAACAACAGTCCCCTAATTAAAGAAGTTACACGTAAAAAAATTGCCGAGATCGCTGCGCAAGTGGGTTATGTCCCCAATTACAATGCCAAAAGCCTTGTGATGCAGCGGTCATACACCATTGGTTTGTTCTTCACAAGTATCGCCAACGGCACAACGTCTGGTTTCTTCTCTGACACGATTCGTGGTGTAAATAGTGTCATAGATGTAGAGTATAATCTGTTCATCCGTGGGATCGACGATTATGCGGAATATTCCTCTATTCATCGCAAACGCTTTGATGGAATTATTCTAATGAGCCAGAGTGAAGCAGATAATAAATTCATTTACCATGTTGTCCAGCAAGGCATTCCAATCGTTGTGCTGAATCGGCAGATAGATGATCGCTCCATTATTAATATCATCTCGAATGACCGGGAAGGCGCTTATCATGCAGGCAAACACCTGATTGAGTCCGGGCATCAAGACATTGCGATCATTGAAGGTGTTGAGGGCTTTAAATCCACGCAGGAACGCAGAGACGGTTTTATAAAAGCTTTGATTGACCATAATATCCCTGTTCGTAACGATTATATGAGAAATGGTAATTACGATATGCAAAGTGGATATGAGGCGATGGGCAAGCTGCTAGATTTGGAAAAACCGCCGACGGCAGTATTCTGTTCCAATGACGATATGGCGATCGGGGCTATGAAATCTGTGTTTGAGCGCGGGCTGCAGGTGCCGAACGATGTTTCTATTGTTGGTTTTGATGATATTGGATTTTCGCTCTTTGCGAATCCTTCGCTTACCACAGTTAAACGTCCTATTGAGAAGATCAGCGAGCAAGGAGCCCGCAAGCTGCTAAGCTTAATTAAAGAACCTTTGGAGAATGACGGGCTAACCTCCATTGATACGGAGTTTATTGCGAGAGAATCGGTTAGGAAACTGTAGAAGCAAAAAGCTGCGCATAGCAGCTTGATCCTTTCACTCGTAAAGGATTTTGAATTAAAATTTTCACGTGTGCATAAATTAATAAAATAGTAACATAAACATTGTATTGTAAAGTACATTTAATTGGTTTTACGTGTGCATTTATAAATTAGGAGGCGTTTATATGAACAGATTAAATAGTGATAGTTGGAGAGCTTACAAGCAATATCCTGAGAAGGTTCTGCAATTTGGAGAAGGCAATTTCATGCGCGCTTTTGTAGATTGGCAGATTCATACCATGAATCAAAGAACGGATTTCAATGGTGGCGTGGTGGTTGTACAACCGCTGGGCAACGGACTTGCAGAAATGCTAAATGCTCAGAACGGTTTATATACGCTTTATCTCCAAGGAATCAAAGATGGAACAGCGGTAAAAGAACATGAGGTCATCAACTGTATTACACGAACGCTTAATCCATTTGCCCAGCATGAGGAGTATATGAAGCTTGCCGAGAATCCAGAGCTGCGCTTTATCGTGTCCAACACCACTGAGGCGGGAATTGCTTTTGAAGCAGGCGACAAGTTAACCGATGCTCCGCAGAGCAGTTTTCCAGGTAAACTGACGGCCTTGTTGTATAAGCGCTTTGAATTTTTTAACGGTGATGCTTCTAAAGGTTTTATCATCATTCCGTGCGAGCTGATTGACCGAAATGGGGATGAGCTTAAGAAGGTTATTTCGAAATATGCTGACCTGTGGAATCTTGGAGAGAGCTTTGTAAACTGGCTGAATGAAGCCAACACCTTCTGCTGTAGTTTGGTAGATCGCATCGTTCCCGGATATCCAAGAGACACCATTGCTGAGATTACGGAAGAATTGGGCTATGAGGATAAGTTGGTCGTTGTCGGCGAGCAGTTCCATCTATGGGTAATTGAAGGGCCGCAGTGGATGAGAGAGGAGTTCCCGGCTGAAGTAGCGGGTCTTAATGTGCTCGTGGTAGATGATATGACCCCTTACCGGACGCGTAAAGTGAGAATTCTAAACGGAGCTCATACCGCGTTGACACCAGTAGCGTATTTGTACGGCATTGATACGGTGGCCGAGGCCATTGAGCACGAAGAGGTTGGGGCGTACGTGAAGTCCTTAATCTACGATGAGATCATTCCGACGCTGGATCTGCCGGTAGAGGAATTGAATTCTTTTGCAGACGCGGTACTGGAAAGGTTCCTGAACCCTTATGTGCAGCATTACTTGATGAGCATCTCCCTTAATTCTATCTCGAAATTTAAGACAAGAGACCTGCCTTCTTTATTGCAATATGTAGAGTCCAAAGGACAATTGCCCGAGAAGCTTGTTTTCTCAATGAGTGCATTAATTGCATTCTATAAAGGACGTAGAGGGGAAGAAGAGATTCAGCTGGCGGATGATGCGGATATTTTGGAATCGTTCGCCTCCTTGTGGGGAGGCTGGGATGGCACAGACACTGGGTTACGCGCACTGGCTGTCGAGGTATTAGCAGCGACAAACCGCTGGGGCTGTGATCTGAATGAAGTGGCTGGTCTTACTGACAAGGTGACAGAAGGGCTCATTGCGATTGAGAGAACAGGTATGAAGCAAGCGCTGCAAGCGTACGTGAAGAGACCTGCACACAACTAATACACAGGAGGTGGATAACGACATGATTAAGACTATGAAAGAGGTACTGCAGATCAACGAGGCTGATAACGTGGCAGTTGCACTTAAAGACTATCAAGCAGGCGACACCATTGTGATTAGTTCAAAAGAGATTAAAATTACGGAAGATATTGCTAGAGGTCATAAAATTGCACTAACCAGCATTAGCGAAGGCGAGAATGTATTGAAGTATGGTTATCCCATCGGTCATGCTAAAGCGCCTATCGTGCCGGGCCAGTGGGTGCATACTCATAATACGAAGACAAACCTAACAGGGGTTGAGGAATATACTTTTGAACAGAAGCTGACACCCAATCCTTTTAAAGTAGAGAATTTGACCTTTAAGGGGTATCGTCGCTTTGACGGATCTGTAGGTATTCGTAATGAGCTTTGGATCGTCCCAACGGTTGGTTGTGTGAATGGAGTGGCGGAGCAGATCATCAATATTTTTAAGGCAGAGGTTGGTGATATCGCTCCGTTCGATAACGTGCTCGTACTGAAGCATAACTATGGTTGCTCCCAGTTGGGTGATGATCATGACAATACCCGTACAATACTTGCTAACGCGGTTAAGCATCCAAATGCGGGCGCCGTACTTGTGCTCGGACTAGGTTGTGAGAATAACAATTTGCATATTTTTAAAGACATGCTGGGTAGTTACGATGAGGATCGAGTGCGTTTTCTTGTCTCCCAAGAGGTTGGAAACGAGATTGAAGAAGGCGTAAAGCTGCTGAAGGAACTCTACAATAACGTACAAGGCGATCATCGGGAAGAAGTCTCACTCTCTGAGCTGAAGATTGGTCTGAAGTGTGGAGGCTCGGATGGCCTGTCCGGGATTACTGCGAATCCGCTTCTTGGACGTTTGTCTGACTATATGGCTGCCCAAGGCGGCACAACTGTACTCACTGAAGTACCTGAAATGTTTGGCGCCGAAAAGATTCTGATGGAACGTGCTGCAGACGAAGCTATTTTCCACAAAATTGTCGATCTCATCAATGACTTTAAGCAGTATTTCATGGACTATAAACAGCCGGTATATGAAAATCCTTCACCTGGCAATAAAGCCGGAGGAATTACTACGCTTGAGGATAAATCGCTGGGTTGCACTCAAAAATCCGGTAATTCTACGGTAATGGATGTACTCAAGTATGGAGAGCTTATCACTAACAAAGGTTTAAATCTTCTTAACGCGCCGGGCAATGACCTAGTGGCTTCGTCGGCTCTGGCTGCTGCTGGCTGCCAATTGGTGATCTTTACGACCGGACGGGGGACACCTTTTGGTACATTCGTGCCAACATTGAAGGTGTCTACCAATACCCCATTGTATGAAGGCAAACGTCACTGGATCGATTTTAATGCGGGTGTGCTGGTTGAAGATGGTTCTCCAGATGAGGTTCTGCGTGACTTCATTAACTACATTATTAGCGTGGCTAGTGGGGAATGGGTAAATAACGAGAAGAATAACTTCCGCGAGATATCCATATTCAAAACAGGAGTAACGCTATAATAAAAAATTTATTACGAACTAGACTGTCCCTTATGCTATTTAGCGTAGGGGGCAGTTTTTTAATTTCACATTATACATAATCCATCTTTAAAAGAACTGGTATTGCTTTCTTCTAATTTAGTGATTGCAATCACTATTGCCTTGTACGGCCTGTGCTAATCTGTTGTTGAGAATAGTTCTCATATAAAGGAGAAGAGTCCAATGGAAAAAATGCTGCGAATGGATGAGTCTATCTTCGAGATGGTATCCCGGCATCCAGAGGTCGTTGAGATTATGGTAGAGCTGGGCTTTAAGGACATTGCTAAGCCAGGTATGCTGCAGACCGCTGGCCGTTTCATGACCTTATCCAAAGGAATCAAGCTGAAGAAAATGGATCTCGACACCGTGAAGTTAGCATTTGAACGACATGGCTTCGAGATTATCAATTAAAGGAATCTATCATCAAAATTTCATTAAGGAGAGATCAATAATGAGTGAACTTATAAATAACCGCGAGGTTGATGTACCGGAGCAAACTCGTCGCCAAGCCATGCTCAAGGAGATTATTAAAGAACTGCATGCAGGCAAAAGTGTTGAAGAGGTTAAGGCACGCTTCGAGGAAGCCGTAGGCGATGTTACCGTAGCGGAAATATCTGCTATGGAGCATTCATTAATGACTGAAGAAGGGATTCCGGTCTCAGAGGTACAACGACTTTGTTCGGTCCATACAGCAATTTTTAAAGGTTCTATTGAGCAAATTCACCGTTCGTCTAAGCCTGAGGAGCAGCCAGGGCATCCAGTACACACCTTCAAGCTAGAAAACCGTGAGATTGAAAGACTTGTGAACTTCCGTTTAGATTTGCATGCAACCAAATTTCAGAAGAATGATAGCGAAGAACTCATCTTCAAGCTGTTGGAGGATCTAAGCCTGCTGCTAGATCTTGATAAACACTACAGCCGTAAAGAAAATCTTCTATTTCCGTACCTCGAAAAATATGGGATTTATGGGCCAACCAAGGTTATGTGGGGAGTGGATGATAACATCCGCCGTATGATTAAAGAGGCAAAAGCGGCGCTTAGCAATTACAGCGGAAACGCAGCAGAAATTGGTGTTCAGCTTGAGGAGATCATTAAGGAAGTTAATGAGATGATCTTTAAAGAAGAGAACATTCTGCTACCTATGTCGCTGGACAAATTGACGGAAGACGAATGGGTCAAAATCGCTCGTGAGAGTGATGAGATCGGATTCTGCCTAACCGCACCGGAACAGGAGTGGATCCCAGAGCGCGCTGCAGAGCCGGAAGGTGCAATGCTGGGAGAAGCAGAGGGTGCGGCTCCACAAGAAGGGTTCATACGTTTTGAGACAGGTCTGTTGTCACTGCATCAGCTCGAGACCGTACTCAATCACCTGCCGGTAGATCTGACATTCATTGATGAGAATGATGTCGTTCGATATTTTTCACACGGGAAGGAACGTATATTTGCTCGGACAAAGGCGGTTATCGGTCGTACAGTACAGAACTGTCATCCTCCGCAAAGTGTGCATGTGGTAGAGAAGCTTTTGGAAGACTTTAAGGCAGGTCTTAAGGATGCTGAAGACTTCTGGATTGCCATTAAGGATAAATTCATCTATATCCGTTATTTCGCTGTCCGCGACGAGACTGGTCGGTATATGGGGACACTGGAGTTTACGCAAAATATTGCTCCAATCCGTGCACTAGAAGGACAAAAGCGTATTTTATCAGAATAAATGTGTGTTTTGGGTTATTTTCCAAATAATAATATAGGTAGAGGACTCTCTTACTTAGCGTAAGAGGGTCTTTTTAGAATATAATAGAGTATACTCTTAAAATAAGGAATTCCCGGGTGTGTTGTCTTTCCTTGACCACAGAGGGGGCTTCTATTATAGTTGGTACTTAGGATTAACTATTTTAGTATAAAAAAAAGGTGGCTTGTTACATGTCTGAGAATATCTACGTTGGCGTGGATTTGGGTGGAACTGCAATTAAGGTTGGGATCTGCAATGCTGAGGGAACTCTACTGCATACTTATGAGGGACCTACAGGAACTGCAGAAGGTGTCGATACTGTTATCGATAATATCGAGAAGTATGTACGCCAAATTGTGGAAGATTCCCCGTACTCTTGGGATCAGCTTGCAGGTGTAGGAGCGGGCGTAGCCGGGTTCACAAATATTCGTGAAGGAATTATTATCCTTGCGCCCAACATAGGATTTAAAGATGTGCCGATTCGCTCCATCTTGGAAGATCGCTGGAACAAGCCTGTCAAAATAGACAATGATGCGAACGTGGCTGCCCTGGGTGAAGCTTGGAGTGGTGCAGGACGCGGGATTGAAAACTGTGTCTGCTATACGCTTGGAACAGGTGTGGGTGGCGGAATCATTATTAATGGGAAAATTTATCAAGGTTTTGCAGGTCTAGCCGGTGAGCTTGGTCATATCACAGTAGTGCCGGATCTGGAAGCTATTCAATGTGGTTGCGGTAATATGGGATGTCTGGAAACCGTTTCCTCCGCTACGGGAATTATTCGTATGGCTAATGATGCAGTAGCACGTGGTGATCGTACTTCCCTCTCTATGGTAGAGAAGATTGCTGCGAAGGAAGTCTTTGATGCGGCTAAGGCTGGCGATGAAGTAGCAATTCGTATAGTAAACCGTGCAGCATACTATCTGGGTAAATCTATGGCTTCTGTTGCGGCCGTGCTTAACCCTGAAGTCTTCATCATTGGTGGTGGTGTGTCTAAGGCTGGAGATATTCTATTTGATGAAGTTCGTCGTGTGTTTGCTAAGTTGGCACCGGCTCCACTTCAGACTGGAGTTACGATTATCCCAGCAGAGCTTGGCAATGATGCAGGTATTGTTGGTGCTGCAGGCCTTTTGCTTCGTTCTTAAAAGATAGGGAGTATTCATATACTAATTTAGGGAGGGGACGCTTTAATGACCGAATTGGACAATACTCCAACGGCTGGAGCCACCCTGATCATTATTACCGGAATGTCAGGTGCGGGTAAGACAATTGCTGTGCAGAGTCTGGAAGACCTAGGGTTCTTCTGTGTCGATAATTTACCGCCGGTGCTGATCCCTAAGTTTGCAGAATTGATTGAGCAGTCGAAGGGTAAGATCGCCAAGGTAGCTCTTGTGATTGACTTGCGCGGTAGGGAATTCTTCACTGCTTTGTCCGAGTCTCTAGCCTATATCAAAGATGAGTCAACTATTGGCTGTGAAATCTTGTTCTTGGATGCTACGGATTCGGTACTTGTGCAGCGTTACAAGGAAAGTCGGCGTCATCATCCTCTAGCACCTAAAGGACTTCCGCTTGATGGTATCAAGCTGGAACGTAAAATGCTTGAGGAATTAAAGAATTCAGCTACATTATGTCTGGATACTAGCAGTATGAAACCAGTGCAGCTCAAGGAGAAGATCGTTTCTCGGTTCTCGCATTTAGGAAAAAGTACACTCTCCGTCAACATTACATCGTTCGGATTTAAGTATGGTATTCCTATTGATGCAGACCTCGTCTTCGATGTTCGCTTTTTGCCTAACCCACATTATGTGGATCATCTGCGGCCAAAAACAGGTCAGGACAGCGATGTCTATGACTATGTAATGAAGTGGCCTGAAACACAGGTGTTCCTGACTAAACTGCTCGATATGCTTCATTTCTTAATTCCGCAATATCGTAGGGAAGGTAAATCCCAGATTATTATCGGCATTGGCTGTACAGGCGGGAAACACCGTTCAGTAGCCATTTCTGAATATTTGGGAAAAATGCTGGGCGTCAGCGAAACGGAATCCGTAGCCGTTAGTCATCGGGATTCCGAGCGTGATCGGCACTAATGAGAGAAGGGGTCCATAGTGGCTGAAGAACAAAGACAGCGTCCACGTATCGTCGTTATGGGCGGTGGCACGGGGCTATCTGTCATGCTTCGCGGCTTAAAAGAAAAGCCGCTAGATATTACAGCAATAGTTACCGTAGCAGATGATGGAGGAAGCTCGGGCATTTTGCGAAGTGAACTGCAAATGCCACCTCCTGGGGACATCCGTAACGTATTAACAGCTATGGCTGATGTAGAGCCGCTCATGGCGGATATTATGAGATATCGTTTCAACACGGGCGAAGGCTTGGCGGGTCATAGTCTTGGTAATTTAATTCTTGCCGCGCTTACAGATATATCTGGCGATTTTGTCACAGCTGTTCGTGAGCTTAGCCGATTATTTGCTGTTCGCGGACGGGTATTACCCGCTGCGGGGGATGCCGTAGTATTGCGTGCAGAAATGTCGGACGGCACGATTATCACAGGTGAATCTAAGATACCGGAAGCAGGCGGGATCATTAAACGGGTTTCTTTGGAGCCTGCTGATGTGGAACCGTTGCCTGAAGCACTTGAAGCGATTCGAAATGCTGATGCAATTCTTTTGGGTCCAGGGAGTCTATATACGAGCATTCTTCCGAACCTACTTGTTCCGAAGCTAGCAGAAGCAGTTGTATCTTCTGATGCAATCAAAATTTTTGTCTGCAATGTAATGACTCAGCCTGGTGAAACGGATAATTATACTGTAAATGACCATCTACAAGCCGTTTATGATCATATTGGGATTCATTTATTTGATTATATTATTGTGAATGACGGTGAAATTCCAGAGCAGGTGCAGTCGAAGTACGCTGAGAAGGGTGCGCGTCCGGTACAGCTTGACAAGGATGTACTAGAAGGCAGTGCATATAAAGTTATAGCGGATAAGCTAGTGTTATTCCGAACTTATTTAAGGCATGATACCGATAAGCTTAGTCATCATATCTATCAGCTTGTGCAAGATTGGATAAACAGAAACCCTAGGGTATAACTTAAAATATAAGTTTTACACCTATACTTTCTTATATTTCTCGCTTAAACGCTTACCGTCCCCAAAAGGACGCCGAAGGCATTTATGCTTGTATATATGAATGACGTACTTATTTCAGAAAGAGGTGAGACCCTTGTCTTTTGCGGCCCTTACCAAAAAAGAGCTGACGATGGTGGAGAGTGAGCCCTGTTGTGAGAAGGCGGAAATGTCAGCGCTTATCCGTATGAATGGATCTGTGCAGCTTTCAAGCAAAAAGGTGATTCTCGACATTTCGACGGAGAACGCCGCGATTGCAAGGCGGGTATATTCTTTGCTTAAGAAATATTACCAGGTCCATATTGAGCTACTCGTGCGTAAAAAAATGCGTTTGAAGAAAAATAACGTTTATATCGTTAGAATCCCTAGTCGCGTACAGGAAATCTTAAATGATCTCAGAATTGTGTCCGAAGGATTTATTTTTACTGACGGTATTGATAAAGAGATTGTTGGGAATAACTGCTGTAAGCGTGCTTATTTACGGGGTGCCTTTTTGGCGGGCGGATCCGTTAATAATCCGGAGGGTTCCTCTTACCATTTGGAGATTTCCTCGATGTATGAGGAGCATTGTAAGGCGCTGGTCGATCTGGCTGGTGAATTTCACCTAAACGCACGCTGCATTGAACGTAAAAAAGGGTTCATTCTATACATTAAAGAAGGCGAGAAGATTATCGAATTCTTAAGTTTGATCGGGGCGCATCAAGCGTTGTTCAAATTTGAGGATGTAAGAATTATGCGTGATATGCGTAATTCCGTGAATCGGATCGTGAACTGCGAGACCGCGAATCTCAATAAAACGATAAGTGCCGCGGTGCGGCAGATTGAGAATATCAAACTGCTGCAGCGAGAAGTGGGGCTGGAGAGCTTGCCGGATAAACTGCGGGAAGTTGCAGAAATCCGAATGGCACATCCAGATATCAACCTTAAAGAGGTTGGTGAAATGCTGAAAGGTACGGTTAGTAAGTCCGGAGTAAATCATCGACTTCGTAAGATTGATGAACTGGCGGACAAGGTTCGAGGCGGCTAGTCACTTTTTTTCTAGTGTGGTTTACGTTATAATGATATAATAATATAAAATTAATGTGAAATTTTTGGGGAGAACTCAATTAGGGGGTAAGCGTTTCATGACAAAGCACCCGGTAGTTGTTCGGTTGAAGACAGGGCTACACGCTCGACCGGCAGCATTGTTTGTGCAAGAAGCTAACAAGTTTTCGTCGGAGATTTTCGTGGAAAAAGACGATAAAAAAGTAAACGCCAAAAGTATTATGGGTATTATGAGCCTAGCGATCAGTTCCGGCACGGAGATCTATATCAGCGCGGATGGTGCAGACGCCGATCAAGCTGTAAACGCTTTGACGAGTCTCGTTAGCAAAGAAGAGCTTGAAAACCAATAATCTTTTGAAATGACTTTTTATTGCATGACTAAAAAGCCCCTAGGGGCTTTTTTTTAATACCAAAAAATAGATTTAAAGCGTGCAACATTTACCAAAAAGACTCGTCTAGAGGATAATAACAAATTACAAAAGGTGAAAGGGGCTGGCAAATATGAAAGGTTTGGTAAAGAAGATTGGTTCAGTGTTGATTGTAGGGAGTTTGTTAATTGGAGGAATTGGTATGAGTGGTGTCACCCAGGGTCCTACAAAGGCTTACGCAGATGAAGTGCAGAAAAATGTTGTTAGTGTAGTAGGTAAAGGCGAATTGTCCATCAAGCCGGATATTGTATACTTGTCCATCGGAGTAGATACTACGGCGTCAACTGCGCAAGAAGCGCAAAAAACAAATGCTGCTAAAATCCAAAAGATCACTACCCTACTGAAAGGGACTTGGAAAATCGCAGATAAAGATATTCAAAGCACCCAATTCTATGTGCAACCCAACTATAGTTATAGCGAAAAAGAAGGACAGCAAGTGAAAGGATACAACGCGAATCATACGCTGTTAGTGTCTTATAGAGATCTGACTAAGGTTGGTGAATTGCTTGACGCTGCATCTGCAGCAGGGGCAAACAATCTCGGAAATGCACGTTTTTCCGTGGAAGATACTTCTGCCTTTGAAGCTCAGGTGATTGAAAAGGCGATGGCGAACGCAGATGTTAAAGCAGGTGCTATTGCTAAGGCAGCTAAACGTAGCTTGGGTCAAGTAATCACGGTCAGCCAAAATGATGGCAATGTCACTCCGGTTTATTTTGAACAAAATCTAAAAATGGATATGGCTGCAGCAGATGCTGGTGCAAGCACATCCGTTCAACCGGGAGTAGTTAAAGTTACAACACAACTGAGCGTAATGTATGAATTGAAATAGTAGCAGAACAAGATGGTTGCAGAGAGGAGAGGTGATCTTCCACTAGTAATAGTGGGGGCGCCTCTTTTTTGTGTAAGTTCTCTGGGATTATGTTTAAATAATTGGAAAGGAGAGGGAAAATAAGATGATGAATATCTCAAAAGAAATCGTACGCAAATTGGGCATAGGTTTGATGTCGACGGGGTTATTGCTTGGTGGATTACTGCCTAGTGATACGGGTTATGCAGCATCTGATCAGGCGAAGAGCAAGGCTAATGCTTCAAGTATAGTATTAAAGGCGAACGGGGTGATTTCGCAGCAGACAGGTATTGTGCAGGAAGGGAAGGTCTGGGTCCCAATTACCTTTATGCGTGATGTGCTGGGATTACCTCTCACTTATGATAAAGAAGAAAATGCATACACGATCGGAAAGGGAACGACTAAGGCCAAGTTGCTGTTATCTAGCTATGGTACTTCAATTTGGGTGAACAATTATTACATTCGAGAGTATGAAGGAAAGCTAATAAACAACCGACTCTATGTTCCATCCGGTCTGTTAAATGATTATTTGGGCTATAAAGTGGATTGGAGTCGGGGCTCTAATGGGTTGAATGTGGTGAATAGATCACAGAATGCGTTGATAGTAACCACGGAGACCTATGCTAAGGATCGAAAAGAGGCTTTGATCCAGCTTGATTATCCGAAGTTTAGTGGATTAAGCAATTCCAATGCACAGCAGGCCATGAATGATATTTTGAAAGAAAGTGCCATGAAATTCGCTGCAGGCGCAGAGAAGGATATCTCGAATCGATCCGGGTTAGAGCCTAAGTATACCTATGATATAGATTATGTGGTGACCTACAATCAGGATGGTGTGATCAGCTTAGTAATGTCACAGTATAGCGATACGGGCGGCGCTCATGGTATGACCAATCGGGAGGCTTTTACCTTTTCGCTCAAGGATGGCAAACGTCTGCTGTTGGGTGACCTGTTCGGAGCTAACCCAAACTACAAAAAAGAGTTGAATGCTAAGTTGAACAAGCTAGTAAAAGCGGAGGAAAGTTATTTGGGAGGGTTCAACGGATTGAATACGGAAAAGTATTTTTATCTGAAGGATGATCAGGTCGTTCTGTTCTTCCAATTGTATGAATACACAGCTTATGCTGCGGGGTTCCCGGAATATCCCTTTACTTTCAAAGAACTGTTGCCGGAAGGCGGTAGCCCATTTGCTGCTGTAAAATAAATAGAGAAGTCGTAACCGCTAGTGTCACCACTGGACATCTCCCCCTTACCAGAATCACCTCCAAATCATATGCTAAATGAAGTAACTAGTTTATGAACGGGGGAGAGCTATGAGCTATCAATACACTGCAATTGGCGATTCCTTGACGACTGGATTTGGCGCTCTGCCAGGGAACGGTTTTGTACCGGTGTACCGTAAAATGGCGGAAGGGAGACTGCGTTCTAATGTAGCCTCTACGAATTTGGGCGTGAATGGATTGACTACTTCTGAACTGGAACAGCGGCTACGGGGGAGTGCAATGACTCGCGAAGCCATTCGAGCAGCCGACATCATCACTCTATCCATCGGTGGCAACGATTTAATCCATGCTGCGAAGGCTGCTGCTAGACAACCTGAAAATTTATCTAAAGAGCTGCGAAGATCATTGCAAGAATGCAAGCAAAATTTTGCTGCAATTATGAGTATCCTCTTCCAATTGAAGACGGGAACGCGTAGACCTTTTATCATTCGGATTGTGGGACTATATAATCCTTATCCTCAGGTAGTGGGTGCTACAGAGTGGGTGCGGCAGTTTAACCGCTATGCCTCACAGTACAGTAACCGAGTATGTGGGTTTGCTTCTATCTATAGTGAGTTTGCAGGAAATGAGAGAGGGCTATTATCGATTGACCACTTACATCCGAATGGCCGAGGCTACCGTGTGATTGCTGAGAAACTCGATGCGCTTGGATATGGTGGCTTGATTTAATTGAGATTCGTATGAAGTGGTGCCCTGAAAAGTAAAGAGGCTGTGCGCTAACCATCAAGTGGATAGGCACAGCCTCTTTGTGTTGTTTTATAGCTTACACACCGCTAGGCAGTGTTTTCTCGATGACTTTATCAACGATACCGTAAGTTGCCGCATCTGCAGCAGTCATGAAGTAATCACGATCTGTATCCTTCTCAATACGTTCTAGCGGTTGACCCGTACGTTCAGCAAGAATACGATTCAACTTATCACGCAATTTGAGGATACGGCGGGCACGGATTTCAATATCCGTTGCTTGACCTTGAGCACCACCCAGAGGTTGGTGAATCATGATCTCACTGTTAGGCAGTGCGAAGCGTTTGCCTTTAGCGCCAGCGTTAAGCAGGAATGCTCCCATGGAAGCTGCCATACCTACACAGATGGTGGAAACATCCGGTTTAATGTACTGCATTGTATCAAAAATAGCCATACCTGCAGTAATGGAACCGCCGGGGCTATTCACGTAAAGGTGAATGTCCTTATCCGGATCTTCGGCAGCCAAGAACAGCATTTGTGCGATGATAGAATTGGCTACCACGTCATTAACCTCCGTTCCAAGGAAAATGATGCGGTCCTTCAGCAGGCGGGAATAGATGTCATAAGCGCGCTCACCGCGGTTGCTCTGTTCTACTACCATAGGAATATAACTCACGTGGAAAACCTCCTTGATATTGGTTCTTCAAATGTATTCATTTTTACTCTTGCCGTATTACCCACATGATAAACAAATTCAAACAAAAAGTCAAAGAAAGTCAAACTTATATTCAAAAAAAAGAGCCGACACGCGGCTCTTTGGTTAAGTAGTAGTATAGACACTACTAAATTATGTACAAAGGTGAAATTAATGGCGCGCCCGCCAAGAATCGAACTTGGATCTCAGGCTTCGGAGGCCTACGTCATATCCATTGGACCACGGGCGCAACAAAAATGATTATAATACAAATTCTGTGCAATTGCAATGGACAAGAAGAAACGACGCTATCGTCCTTTATTGACGATAGCCGTTTCTCGTAGAAATATAAGGATAATATATAAGGTGAAACTTAAAATTTCTTATATTTTTAATAATACTGTGCTCAGGCTCTATCCCTTGTCTTCAAGTTGGACAAGCATACATTGTGTTTCACTCAGCGAAAGAATCTGGATTGTTAATGACAGGTTTTTTGGAGCTGAACCTCTTTCCCAATCTTATAAATGTATAAGAAGACAAGCGCTTGAGAATTCTACTCTCGGAAGACTTGCACTTCGAGCAATATTTGGTTAGAATATGAGTGGGACTTAAAAAGTTTACCCGGGACATTTTGAGACCATGAACAAGGGAATAGAGGAAGACGAAGTTGCAGGAGTGAAAGTATGCGTAATTTATTAGATATCCAAAAGCAGCTTCTGCCTGATCTCATGGAAACCCTTAAGAGACGGTACACGATTCTTCATCAGATCATGCTGTCCGATATCATTGGACGCAGAACGCTTGCCGCTTCGCTTGATATGACTGAGCGGGTACTGCGTGCCGAGACGGATCTTCTGAAATCGCAAGGGCTCATTGAGATCGAGAGTGTTGGCATGCGCATTAGCGCTGCTGGACGTAGACTGCTTGATTTGCTAGAGCCGGTCGTTAAGAGCCTGTTTGGTCTGGATGAGCTGGAAGAGAAAATTCGGGCAACGTACGGTCTGGATAAAGTTATTGTGGTGCCGGGTGATTGTGAGTCATCGCCATTCACTAAACGTGAGCTTGGCCGAGCGGGTGCAAAAGCGCTGCTCAGTGTACTTCGTACAGATGATATAGTTGCTGTCACAGGTGGATCAACGCTTGCCGATATGGCTGATCAACTGACACCGCCGTTATCCCTTTCCTATAAGAACGCTTGGTTTGTTCCGGCGCGTGGTGGATTAGGAGAGAGTATGGAGATTCAAGCCAATACGATTGCCTCAACAATGGCAAAACGGGTAGGAGCGAATTACCGGTTGCTGCATGTACCTGATTTACTTAGTGGGGATGCCTACCAGTCACTAGCACTTGACTCTAATATCGGAGAGATTGTACAAATCATCCGCAGTTCGCGTATTATTGTACATGGGATTGGGGATGCCATTGAAATGACTCGCCGCCGCAAGCTGGATGAGGCAACTGTCTCAGAAATCCAGGGTGAGGGAGCCGTGGCTGAATCCTTTGGGTATTACTTTAACGAAGATGGTCAGGTTGTCCATACGATGCTTACGATGGGACTACGTCTAGAAGATATTGTTCGGACGGAGACAGTCATCGGTATCGCTGGAGGCAAACCAAAGGCCAAAGCTATTCATGCCATGCTGCGTTTCGGGCAGGAGAATATACTCGTCACCGATGAGGCTGCTGCTGTGGAGATCGGCAAGGAAATTGATAATCAGTTACAGATATCCTCGTAACTCACTAGAACATATATTTTGCATTATACTTAACATTGTTGTCATGACAGGCTTCACGGTCTGTTTTGAATAAATAAAACGAATTCTAGGAGGAACTATTCAATGAGTGTAAAAGTTGGAATTAACGGATTTGGACGTATTGGACGCCTTGCTTTCCGCCGTATTCAAAATGTAGAAGGTATCGAAGTGGTAGCAATCAACGACTTGACTGACGCTAAGATGCTTGCTCATTTGCTTAAATATGATACAACTCAAGGTAAATTCCAAGGTGATGTTGAAGTTCATGATGGCTTCTTCAAAGTCAATGGTAAAGAAGTTAAGGTTCTTGCTAACCGCAACCCTGAAGAATTGCCATGGGGCGACCTAGGCGTTGATATCGTACTTGAGTGCACAGGTTTCTTCACAACTAAAGAAGCAGCTGAAAAACACTTGAAGGGTGGAGCTAAGAAAGTAGTTATCTCCGCTCCAGCTACTGGCGACATGAAAACTGTCGTTTACAACGTTAACGATGACATTCTTGATGGTACTGAGACTGTTATTTCCGGCGCATCTTGCACTACTAACTGCCTAGCTCCAATGGCAAAAGTATTGAACGACAAGTTCGGTATCGTTGAAGGCTTGATGACTACAATTCACGCTTACACTGGCGACCAAAATACTTTGGATGCTCCACACGCTAAAGGTGACTTCAGACGTGCTCGTGCAGCAGCTGAGAACATCATCCCTAACACTACTGGTGCTGCTAAAGCAATCGGTCTTGTTATTCCAGAACTTAAAGGTAAATTGGATGGTGCAGCTCAACGTGTTCCAGTTGCAACTGGTTCCCTGACTGAGCTTGTAACTGTTCTTGATAAGAGCGTTACTGTTGAAGAAATCAACGCAGCTATGAAAGCAGCTTCCGATCCAGACACTTATGGTTACACTGAAGATGAAATCGTATCTTCCGATATCAAAGGTATGACTTTCGGATCCCTGTTCGATGCTACACAAACTAAAGTATTGACTGTTGGCGACAAACAACTCGTTAAGACTGTTGCTTGGTATGACAATGAAATGTCCTACACTGCACAATTGGTTCGTACTTTGGAGAAATTCGCTAAAATCGCTAAGTAATTGACTTGATATAAGTAACATCTATAGAGCGGAAACAGAAGTTCCTTGTTTCCGCTCTTTCTAAATGTATTTCTTGTTTCCTGCTAGAAACAACTTTGGGTGTGGAGGAATTAATCATGAACAAAAAGAGCGTCCGTGATGTAGAAGTAAAGGGTAAACGCGTATTTGTACGCGTGGATTTCAACGTTCCTGTAGAAGACGGTAAGATTACTGATGATACTCGTATTCGCGAAACCCTTCCAACCATTAAATATTTGATTGAGAACGGTGCAAAGATCATTCTTGCGAGTCACATGGGTCGTCCTAAAGGTCAATTCGTAGATTCCATGCGTTTGACTACTGCTGCTGAACGTCTGTCCGAGCTTCTCGGCAAACCAGTGGCTAAAGCTGACGAAGCTGTTGGCGAAGCTGTCAAAGCAAAAATTGCTGAGCTAGGCGAAGGCGACGTACTTGTACTTGAGAATGTTCGTTTCTACCCAGGCGAAGAAAAGAACGATCCTGAATTGGCTAAACAATTCGCTGAACTGGCTGATTTGTTCGTCAATGATGCGTTTGGTGCGGCTCACCGTGCACATGCATCGACAGAAGGTATCGCTCATTTCCTACCAGCTGTATCCGGTCTTTTGATGGAGAAAGAATTGACCGTTCTTGGTAAAGCTCTTACTAACCCAGAACGTCCTTTCACTGCGATCATCGGTGGTTCGAAAGTTAAAGACAAGATTGATGTTATTGATAACTTGTTGTCTTTGGCTGATAACGTCCTGATCGGCGGTGGATTGTCTTATACATTCACTAAAGCACAAGGCTTTGAAATCGGTAAGTCACTTGTAGACAACGACAAACTTGACGTTGCTCTTGGATTCATCGAAAAAGCTAAAGCACTTGGCAAAAACTTCATGCTTCCTGTTGATGTTGTTGTTGCTGATAAATTCGGTGCTGATGCTAACACTAAAATCGTTAATTACAATGAAATCCCAGAAGGTTGGGAAGGACTTGATATCGGACCTAAGACTCGTGAACTTTATGCCGATATTATCAAGAACTCCAAGCTGGTTGTCTGGAATGGACCTATGGGCGTATTCGAAATCGATAAATTCGCTGAAGGTACACTTGCAGTAGCAAAAGCTTGTGCAACAACTGAAGGTTACACTGTTATTGGCGGCGGAGATTCCGCAGCAGCAGCAGAAAAATTCCACCTGGCTGACCAAATGGATCACATCTCCACTGGTGGCGGTGCATCCCTTGAGTTCATGGAAGGCAAGGCGCTTCCTGGCGTAGAAGCACTGAACGACAAGTAAGACGTATAGAAGGAGGCAATTTAATTCATGAGAACACCAATTATTGCGGGTAACTGGAAGATGTTCAAAACAGTTCCTGAAGCAGAAAGCTTTATTGCTGACATCAAAGGCAAAGCAGAAGTAGAAGGCGTTGAGACTGTAATCTGCGCCCCATTTACTAACCTGCCTGCACTTGTAGCAGCTGCAAAAGGTACAGATATCAAGATTGGCGCACAGAACCTGCACTTTGAAGATAACGGTGCTTACACAGGAGAAATCAGTGGTGTAATGCTTAGCGATCTTGGCGTAGACTATGTAATCATTGGTCACTCAGAGCGTCGTGCTTATTTTGGCGAAACAGATGAAATCGTGAATAAGAAAATGCATGCTGCATTCCGTCACGGTATCACTCCAATCGTATGTGTTGGCGAAAAGCTCGAAGAGCGTGAAGCTGATCAAACTAAAGCAGTATGTAAAGTACAAACTGAAGCTGCATTCCAAGGACTTAGTGCCGAGCAAGCAGCAAAAGTTGTCATTGCATACGAGCCTATCTGGGCTATTGGCACAGGTAAATCTTCCACTTCCCAAGATGCTAACGAAGTTATTGCTTACATCCGCAGTCTTGTAAAAGATTTGTATGATGTTGCAACAGCTGAAGCTGTTCGTATTCAATACGGCGGCAGCGTAAAGCCTGAGAATGTAACTGAGTACATGGGCCAAAGCGACATCGATGGTGCGCTTGTTGGCGGTGCCAGCTTGCAGCCTGCTTCCTTCGTTCAATTGGTTGAGGGGGCGAAGTAAGATGTCAGCTCCAAGACCTGTAGCTTTGATCATCATGGATGGTTTCGGTTTGCGTGGAACATCTGAAGGTAACGCCGTTGCTCAAGCTAACAAACCTAACTATGACCGTTACTTGAAACAATATCCTAATACCACCCTTACTGCTTGTGGTGAAGCTGTTGGTCTTCCAGAAGGCCAAATGGGCAACTCTGAAGTAGGGCACTTAAATATTGGTGCAGGACGGATTGTATACCAGGATTTGACTCGTATCGATAAATCGATCCGTGAGGGCGAATTCTTCGATAATGAAACACTGGTAGCCGCAGTTAGAAATGCTAAGAACACAGGTAAAAAGCTTCATCTTTACGCGCTTGTATCCGACGGAGGGGTACATAGCCATATTAATCACCTGTTTGCTATGCTTGACCTGGCTAAGAAAGAAGATATGCACGAAGTGTATATCCATGCTTTCATGGATGGCCGGGACGTACCTCCAGATAGTGGTAAGAAGTTTGTTCAAGATCTGGTTGCTAAGATTGAAGAAGTTGGAGTAGGTACAATTGCAACGGTATCCGGGCGTTATTACGCAATGGACCGTGACAAACGTTGGGATCGTGTAGAAAAAGCCTATCGTGCTATGGTTTATGGCGAAGGACCGAAATACACAGATGCTCTGCAAGCTATCACTGCATCTTATTCAAATTCCGTGTTCGACGAATTCGTTGAACCTAGCGTGATTGTAGACAGTGAAGGCAAGCCGGTAACGGCAGTAGAGAGCGGCGATTCCGTCGTGTTCCTCAACTTCCGCCCTGACCGTGCTATTCAGTTGTCACAAGTGTTCACGAATCAAGATTTCCGTGGTTTCGACCGGGGTCCTTTGTTCCCGCAAGACTTGCACTTCGTATGCCTGACTACTTTCAGTGAAACGGTACAAGGTTATGTAGCCTATTCACCGAAGAACCTGGATAACACATTGGGTGAAGTACTTGTGCAACACAACAAGAAGCAACTGCGCATCGCGGAAACTGAGAAGTATCCGCACGTAACGTTCTTCTTCAGTGGTGGACGTGATGAGGAACTTCCAGGAGAAACTCGTATCTTGATCAACTCTCCTAAAGTGGCAACCTATGATCTTCAACCTGAGATGAGTGCTTACGAAGTGGCTGCAGCCTGCGTAGCAGAAATCGAAGCGGAAAGACAGGATGCTATTATCCTTAACTTTGCAAACCCTGATATGGTTGGACACTCCGGTATGTTGGAGCCAACAATCAAGGCTGTAGAGGTTACTGATGAGTGTGTAGGTAAAGTAGTGGACGCAGTAGTTGCCAAGGGTGGCGTTGCGATCATTATCGCCGATCACGGTAATGCTGACATGGTATTTGATGAGAACGGTCGTCCGTTCACAGCTCATACCACTAACCCGGTTCCGTTCATCCTTACGGATGAAAATGTTGTATTGCGCGATCGCGGTATCCTTGCTGATGTAGCACCAACCATTCTGGATCTGATGGGAATTCCGCAACCTGCGGAAATGACTGGTCAATCCATGATCGCTAGTCGCAAATAAGGAAACAATACCTAAGATTAAGCTTTAACAATCAAAACCAAAACATTGTTTAAAGGAGATTAACTAAAATGACTATTATTTCTGATGTTTATGCTCGCGAAGTCCTTGACTCCCGTGGTAACCCTACTGTAGAGGTTGACGTTTATCTTGAATCCGGTGCTAAAGGCCGCGCTATCGTTCCTTCCGGCGCTTCCACTGGCGCTCATGAAGCTGTAGAGCTTCGTGATGGCGACAAATCCCGTTACATGGGTAAAGGCGTTCTGAAAGCTGTTGAGAACGTAAATGAAATCATCGCTCCAGAAGTTATTGGTATGGACGCTCTTGACCAAGTGGGCATCGACAAATTGATGATCACTTTGGACGGAACTCATAACAAAGGTAAATTGGGCGCTAACGCAATCCTAGCTGTATCCATGGCCGTAGCTCGCGCAGCTGCAGCAGCATTGGATATTCCTTTGTACGTATACCTAGGCGGATTCAACGCTAAAACTCTTCCAGTACCAATGATGAACATCATCAATGGTGGTGAGCATGCGGACAACAACATCGACGTTCAAGAGTTTATGGTTCTTCCTGTAGGAGCTCCAAGCTTCAAAGAAGCTCTTCGTACAGGTGCTGAAATCTTCCACAACTTGAAATCCGTACTTCAATCCAAAGGCCTGAACACAGCTGTTGGTGACGAAGGTGGTTTCGCACCAAACCTTGGTTCGAATGAAGAAGCAATCACTACAATCATCGAAGCTATTGAAAAAGCTGGTTACAAACCAGGTGTTGACGTATTCTTGGGTATGGACGTTGCTTCCACTGAGTTCTACAAAGACGGTAAATACACCCTTGCTGGCGAAGGTAAATCTTACACTTCCGCTGAGTATGTTGACCTTCTTGCTTCATGGGTTGAAAAATATCCTATCATCACAATCGAAGACGGTATGTCCGAAGACGACTGGGATGGTTGGAAATTGCTTACTGAAAAATTGGGAGACAAAGTTCAATTGGTTGGTGACGACTTGTTCGTTACAAACACTGAGCGTCTTGCAACAGGTATCGAAAAAGGTATCGGTAACTCCATCTTGGTTAAAGTTAACCAAATTGGTACATTGACTGAAACTTTCGATGCTATCGAAATGGCTAAACGTGCTGGTTACACAGCAGTTATCTCTCACCGTTCCGGTGAATCCGAAGATAGCACAATCGCTGACATCGCTGTTGCGACTAACGCTGGTCAAATCAAAACAGGTGCTCCTTCCCGTACAGACCGTGTTGCTAAATACAACCAATTGCTACGCATCGAAGACGAGTTGGGTGAATTGGCTCAATACAACGGCCTGAAATCCTTCTACAACCTTAAAAGATAATCTGTTTTTATAGCAGAGTACGAAGACCCGCCATTATGGCGGGTCTTTTTTTTTTTTTGTTTTTTCTTATATTTTTAAAAAAAAAAAGACCTTAAAATGTATTTGGGTTTGTTTTTTGGGCCGGTATTGTTAAAAAAAAAAAAAAAT
>NZ_CDRJTB010000056.1:0-47754 GCF_976954365.1 Paenibacillus sp. Marseille-Q9583 | reverse complement strand
TTATTGTGTAAAATCTTCAAGGATTCTTGTTAATACTCTTGAATGCTCATATTTCCTCGATTATCCACCTTTATATATCATAAGAATCGCTGGAATGGAGTAAATTTCCGGAAACTAGGACAACTAGATTATTCTATCACAATAGGGGGCTACTTCATACGATTTATTTTAAATTCAGTGTGAAACCTCACCACCCTTCAACTCGGCGTAGAGACGTTCAGTTTCAGTGGCATCCTTATTGTTGTAGAGCACATATACATCTGGCAATTTAATCACAATATACGGCGGAGAATTTTTCACAAGATAGACCTTACTTTTTCCAAACCCGTCAAACTTAAAGTTTCCAATGGCTACTGTATCCGTCGCAACACCATTTGTTCTTCGGCCTCTTGGTAAGCTGTCCACCAGCGTCAGTTCTTGCACATCCTTCATGGCAAAGCTGTAATTGTACATCGGATATTCAATCGAGATCCTTCCATTTGTATCTGTAGTTAAAGTAGGTGTTGAGAAATCAGTCTGAACGCCGATCCAACCCGTCCCGATCAACAGCAATGCAACGAATACAAAGAGGCCGTAATATATACTCTTACCCGTTTTTGTCCCAATATTAATCGTAGTACCAATCCCAAGACGCTTCGGAACCATTACAGAGCGATCATTGGGGTTATTATACGTTGTACCATTGATCCAATATTCATCATCATCCGTGTAAAGTATCTCATGATCACCTTTTAGCAGCGCAGCTTCAAGTTGTTTCAATTTATTATGTACATAAAAAATACCTGTCACCGGAATAACGGAGAATAAGAAGATCCCCAAACTCCATACGCTTTGTTTACACGATCTCATTACGAAGCTGTACTTAGATTGGCGTACCACTTTTAAAATCAAGCGTAATAATCATGTTATCCTTCCATTCAAAAAAAGTATTGTTTGTATTAGTATCACTAATACAAACAATACTTAATGTCAAAATACCCCTATTTTAATTCGAATGGATTTGAACAGCATAAGCTTCGGCATCCCATTCTACCTTAGCGCCTAACATCTCACTCACCAGTCTTAAAGGTACATATACACTATCATTAATAAAGACTGGCTTTTGATCTGTGGCTATTACTTTTCCATTCACTGTCGTTTGTCCATTAACTGAATTTAAGATCAGCGTAGTAGATGTAGATTCCTTTACGGCAATAACTGATCTCGATGGAACGTCCCAACGTACATCCACTCCCATTTGCTGAAATATTCCTCTTAAAGGAACGTAAGTAGAATTGTTGAGCAGTAAAGGAGGCATGGTCAGATCCATTTCACTATTGTTCAACAGGACTTGTATCGATTTCTTCACTGGCTGAGGCGTGTCAATCATAAAATCTCTAACCCCCAACCCAGTCTGTCCAAATTCATTCGTTCCCCATGCAAGAACATGACCGTCTTTTAAGAGCACATAATGATTTCTGTTCCCGCTGGTAATCGAAACTGCATTTTGAATACCCCTAATCTGTTTAACATTTATCTTATTTTTATCGCCAACTGTCCACTGCCATACGGTCCCATCAGCTTTCACCGCTGAGCCCGTTGTCATCGACACGACATCTGTGAGTCCTGGAATCTGAATCGGCTGTAAAGTTTCACCCTGGTCTGTGTAATTATTCCATAACCAAACAGTACCATCCCATCTCAAAGCTGCTCCACTCCACCCATCCGTATCAACAGCTCTATACTCCCCGCCGCCTTTAAGTAGGGTAGGCTTTAGAACCGCATCCTTTTTAATGCCTCTAGTTTTAGATGAGCCCCATACCCACACCTCTCCGCCGTTCCCAAGTGCCACTGAATTATTCGATCCTGCAGCTATAGCTAAAATGGAGGGTAGCCCTTTCACCTGCACCGGTGTTAGCCCGTTTTTCCCCGAATTATCACCGAGTTCTCCTTGCTCATTGCCTCCCCACGCCCATACCGTTCCGTCTTTTCGAAGCGCTAAGCTATGTGTGTCTCCTGCTGAAACAGAAATCACATCCGTTAGCCCCTTCACTTGAACCGGCTCTACAAGGACTGTCGAGGACTGCGCTCCAGTGCCAAGTTGTCCATGTTCGTTCCCCCCTACTGCCCACACTGTTCCATCGTCTTTCAACATCAAGGTATGACGGTAGCCACCTGAAACTTGCTTTACATGATCGATACGCATTTTGACGGGAGTATACGCTGGTGTGGTTGCCCCATTACCAATAGAGCCGTATCCACCACCCCAAGCCCAGGCTGTTCCATCTGCAGTGATGGCATAAGCACTTCTGTCACCAGCGTCCAGCCCTGTAATGCCAGACAATAACTTCTTTTCATCCGGGAAACTCACTACACTGTCCGCCTTAACTATTAATGGAGAGACTGCAGCCAGGATAATTGCTGCCCCGACAACTACACTACCTATTCGTCTTATCTGAATTTTAAAGCTTGAAATTTGTCTTCCCACTTATAATCACTCCTTTGGCATTAGAGGAGTCAAACAATTGGTCAGCACCAACTGGACCTCCGCTGTATTCACTCTCCTTATATAGACTGTGGAATATTATGTAAAGTTGCGAGAAACTGTAATTTTTTAAATCAATTTATACGCATTTTATCTGTAGTTTAGGATTGAAGCTGAATTCTCCTCGTTATGTGGCTTAAATCGCTTGTTGCTGCCCTCTAGGTCTCTCGTCCGTCTTTTGACACACGAAAACTTCAAGAGCATAATAGGCATCGGCATATTGCAACGGATTCCCACAACATACAGGGTTATGCAAGGTTTTAGTGTGTTTTGCACCAGAGAGGATGATAACGAGTGAAAAAAGATTTTCAGATCAAAAACAAACCCTTTCTAATTTTTAGCTTCATCCTGCTCTTAAAATGCGCAGTGGCTTGGTTCGTGGTATTTAGTGACGGTCCTAATTGGAGCATGCTGCTCACAGAGATCCCGTTCTTCTTTATCGTCTTTGGACTCATTGAGTGGATGGCTTCCAAACGGAAGTTTCTGTATTACATGATTGCGAACTTATTAATTTCAGTGATTTATTTTGCCGTCCTGATGTATTACAAGTATTACGGCGTAATTGCTACTTACCATGCTTTGCAACAGGCAGATAAGGTAACCAAGGTCGGAGAAAGCACATACTCCTTGCTTGATCCTTACTATTTGTTCATTTTTGTGGATATTGTAGTCTTCATGTTCTTTATGTTCCGTCCCAAATATATTGCGATCTGGAAAGAAAGAGGCATGAACCGGCGTATGAACCGAACCGCCTTGCTTGGAATCATCAGTGTTTCACTTGCGATCTGTGTCTTTAATATTTGGCCGAATCATGCCAGTATGAACGAGAACAAAAAGGCAGAGAGTATGGGGATTCTCAATTACGAGGTATATACCATTTTTGCCGACACCACAGAAAAGAAAGAAATGATCGACAGCAAAGAAATTACGCAGCAGTCTGTGGACGCTACAAAGGGGATTACGGAGCCAGTCTCTCCAAAGTATTGGGCAGCGGCTCAAGGTAAAAATCTCATTGTAGTGCAAATGGAATCTTTTCAGAATTTCCTGCTTGGCTTAAACATTGACGGACAGGAAGTAACTCCCAATCTAAATAAACTTATTTCAAGCGAACATTATTTCAATAACTTCTATACAAATGCGGGGCAAGGAACAACATCGGATGCTGAGTTTGTTGTGAACACCTCGCTATATGTTCCTCATCACGAAGTAGCCACTTCGTCCAACTATATGACTAAGGAACTTCCAAGTCTGCCTAAGCTGATGAAAGCTAATGGATATAACACGGCCACCTTTCACACCAATAGCGTAGAATTCTGGAATCGCAAAACCTTATATAAGGTGCTAGGCTTTGATAAATTCTACGATCAGTCCTTCTATGGAGATGATGATCATATCGCATTTGGATCTTCCGATGAGGTACTGTTTGCCAAGACGGTTCCTGAATTAATCAAAATGGATGCTAAAGACGATCCTTTTTACGCGATGGTCATCTCTATGAGTGCTCATCACCCTTATAAAATGCCAGAATCTAAATTTAAAATGACGCTGCCTAAACGGTACGAAGGGACCTTGGTCGGCGACTATATTTTAGCCCAAAATTATGCGGATTACGCCATGGGACAATTCCTAGACCAACTGAAGTCCAGCGGGTTATGGGAAGATAGCGTGATTGTCTTCTACGGAGATCATCAAGGTGTATCCCTGTATTCCCTTGACGGCAATGAGAAATCATTAATGGAGGAAATGGTCGGACACGAGTATGGATATACCGATATGTTCAACGTTCCTTTCATTGTTCATGCCCCAGGCTTAGACCAACCTAATGTGTATACCCAAACTGGCGGTCAGATTGACATCTTACCAACTGTAGCTAATCTGTTAGGGATTTCTATGAAGGACCAGCTCCACTTCGGAGAAGATCTCATGAATCAACAGACCAATCTGCTACCTGTTAGACACTTTCTTCCTACTGGTTCTTTTATTAATGACACAAGCTTATACTTGACTGGTGTCGATTACGATGATGGAAATAACTATAATCTAATCGACGGATCTGAAACTGAGGGCGGTTCGACACAAGCGCAGTTTGATGCCGTTCAGCGGCTCTTGAATATGTCTAATAGTTATATTCTGCAACGGCCTGATTTACCTTCTTCGGATGATGGCGAACCGAGCAAATAATTGATATTTAATAAAAAGAATGCCCCTCAGCCATTGGCCGAGGGGCATTCTTGCGTTTATTAAAATAATTAAACCGTTGTTGCAGGCACACTCTCACGAATTGCCTCTTGCTCTACAGGTGCGTTAACCAGCATATACACACGAGATTCGTAAGGACGTAATGCCACTGTCTCGATCTTCTCGGCAGGGTCAACTTCATAGTTATTCAACAGCAACTCACTGGAGTCAAATTCCAAATCAAACGGAAGGTCGAACAGCGCTTCCTCTGGAGTCAGGTTTGACATGACCAGCAATTTCTCATTGCCAAGTGTACGAGTATAAGCGTAGATTCGTTCATCTTCAGGCAGGATCAAATCATAGGTTCCATAAACGGTAATAGGATTAGCGGCCCGAAGTGCGATTAGCTTTTTATAATGATGATAGATGGAATCAGGGTCCTGCTTCGCACGCTCCACATTGATCTCCATGAAATTAGGATTGACCTTCATCCAAGGCTTGCCGCTACTGAAACCAGCGTTCTCAGAGACATCCCATTGCATTGGCGTTCTAGAATTGTCGCGGCCGTTCTTCCAGATAACCTCCATGACTTCTTCATGTGATTTTCCGGCTTCTGTCTCTAAACGATACAGGTTCTTCATCGCCACATCATCATAATCATCCATGGAATCAAATCGTACATTAGTCATCCCAATTTCTTGACCTTGATAAATAAACGGTGTTCCTTGCATTAGGAAATACATCGTAGCCAGCGATTTGGCCGATGCCTTCCAATACTCACCATCATTTCCCCAAGTGGAAACTGAACGCGGTTGGTCGTGATTCTCGATAAATAATGCATTCCAGCCTCTACCCTCAAGACCTTTTTGCCAACGGGAAAGTGCTGATTTCAGCTGAAGAACATCCAAGCCACCCGTAACGCTCTTATTCCAAAGGGCTAAATGCTCGAATTGAAAAATCATATTGAATTTGCCATGCTCCTCGCCTACCCACATTTCCGCTTGATCGACACTAACACCACTCGCTTCACCAACGGTCATAATGTCATAACGATCAAATGTTTCCTCTTTCAGCTCCTGTAGAAAATCGTGAATTCCTTCCCGATTCATATGACCCGCGCCGGACGAAACGAACGGTAGATTATCGGGATTTGGCAGATCAGTAAGACCTGGGATTTTCTTAATATGTGAAATAGCATCCACTCGGAAGCCGTCGATCCCTTTATCTAGCCACCAATTGACCATACCGTATAATTCCTGACGTACTTCAGGATTCTCCCAGTTGAGGTCAGGCTGTCTTTTGGAGAATACATGCATGAAATATTGCTCTGTAGCATGGTCAAACTCCCAGATCGAACCGCTAAAGATACTCTCCCAGTTATTCGGTTCCTTTCTGTCCTTAGGATCTCTCCAAATATAATAATCACGTTTAGCATTGTCCTTGCTTGAACGCGCTTCAACAAACCAAGGGTGTTCGTCTGAAGTATGGTTAATGACAAGATCCAGAATCAGCTTCATGCCCCGTGCATGAACCTCGCTTAATAGCTGATCGAAATCAGCCATACTGCCGAACTCCGCCATAATATCCTGGTAATCTGAAATATCATATCCATTATCATCGTTCGGGGATTTATAAATAGGACAAATCCAAATGACATTGATGCCAAGGTCCTGTAAATAGTCAAGTTTTGAGATGACTCCTTGCAGATCTCCAACACCATCGCCATTGCTGTCCATAAAGCTCCGTGGGTAAATTTGATACGCTGTGGCTTCTTTCCACCATGTTCTGTTCAATGTATGCAGCTCCTTCGTATTCATATACCCTCTCAGGAAAATATTTTCCTATTCAATTCACGAATTAGTGATTTTCATAATAAAACTTAAGATTATCGACTAAAAAACCATCTATTCAGGGTTTATTCAAGGAAATTATTTTCCTATGCGATCATTATAGGATCTTTTATTTTCCTGGTCAATAACAATCTTTTGGATTCTTGAAGCTATCCGTGATATGCTTGCGATATATTCTAGAACAATTACAAGCTTGGAAAGTTATGGTGATATTCTTGAAGGTAAAAATTAAAGATATAGCCAAAATGGCTGACGTTTCGATAGCTACCGTATCAAGGGTTGTCAATAACAGCAAACCCGTTAACGAGGAAGTTCGTAAGCGTGTATTGGAAGCCATGAAACAAATGAATTACCGTCCTAATGTCATCGGTTCAGATGCAGGTAGATCGGATACACCTCTGATTGGTGTCATTATTCCGCAGAACAGTAATACCGTGCTTGATGATTTCAATATTGGCATACGTGATCTCGCCGAGCTATATGGTTATGATGTTTTGGTCGGGTTAACAGACGGAAGTGTTAATAGTGAACTTCATTATTTGAACTTATTCCATCATATGGGGACGGAGGGTTATATATATGTAGGGTCGGTTCCGAGTAAGGAGCACTTGGAGATTATCCAGAAATCCGGGTCACCTTGCGTGTTAGTTGGAGAGCAATCTCAGATTGATTCGATCCCTTCTGTCCATCTGGATAATGTTACCGCTTCCTATGAAGCCGTCACTTATCTGATTCAAAAAGGACATAGAAGTATCGGCATGATCCGGGTATCTGGAGATAATGCAGTGGGTGGCGATCGATATCGCGGCTATCAACAAGCGCTTATGGATGCAGGCATTATCTTAAGAGAAGAATGGGTAGTAGAAAGTGGAATGGCCGTAGAAGATGGAAGTGACGCTATGCGCCGGATTAAGGATAGCGGGGAGCTACCTACTGCGGTTTTTTGCTCCACAGATTGGATAGCTGTAGGGGCGATGAATTTTCTGATCGATAACGGTATTCGGGTGCCAGAAGATGTTGCGGTGTTCGGATTCGATAATAGCTTTATCGCTTCTGTCGTTCGCCCCAAGCTGTCCTCGGTGGAATACTCCGGAACGGAGATTGGAATGACTGCTACCCGAACTTTAATCAAGCTGATTAAAGGGGAGACTGGTATTCAGCATCATGCAAATGTAGCTCATTATTTGGCAATTCGTGAAAGTACGGGTTAGGGAAAGCTTCCCTAACCCTATTTTTAAATCTGATAATGGTTATTGTGTAAATCCTACACGGGCGCGTTCCCGTCCTTTAGTATCTAGTGTGATGGAACAGACGGAAGTCATGGGAATATACAGCTCCTCAAATTCTGTCCGATATTTAATAAACTTCTCAGTTACCGTTTCCAAAATGCCTTTTCTAGCGTTAGAGCCATCTACAAAATAAATGGTTACCTCTTTGCCCTGCAAAGCTTCCAGCATCATTCACTTCACTCCTTCGACTTACAGATTTGTGATAACTTTGTCGATAATCCCGTACTCCACTGCTTCCTCGGCTGACATGAAATAATCCCGATCCATATCTTGTAGTACTTTTTCCACCGTCTGTCCGGTTCGGTCCGCTGTAATTTGGACAAGCACTTCCCTTAGCTTCAGAATGCGTTTGGCTCTAATCGCAATATCACTGGCCTGACCCTGCGCTCCACCATGCGGCTGATGTATCATGATCTCACTGTTTGGCAGCGCATAACGTTTACCCTTGGCCCCTGCTAGCAATAGAAGTGAACCAAAGGAAGCCGCCATCCCTGTGCAAATGGTGTTCACCTGCGGTTTAATAAGCTGCATCGTATCATATATACTGAATCCCGCCGTTATGGAACCCCCTGGACTATTGATATACATGTGTATATCTTTATCTGGATCCTCAGCTGATAAGAACAGCAATTGGGCAACAACACTATTCGCTAATTGATCCTCAATCTCCGCCCCTACAAACACAATTCGGTCCTTTAAGAGCCGCGAATAAATATCGTAGGATCTTTCCCCTTGATTCGTTTGTTCAATGACATAAGGAATGTACGCCATGCGTATGCGACCTCCATCCGTTTATTTTATTTGAAATCTACCCTGTAAACGGATTAGTCTATGGATAGGATACGTTAAGCGGGCAAAATATTATTTTTATTATTGCGTATCTTAATTTGGAGCTCATTCGTTTATTATTAGAAGTAACCGAAAGCACTTTACCGGAAAAGGGGTTATGCAGAGTGATCAGCCTTGAGAAGCTTAGCGCCGGCCATGAACCGGATGAGAATCATACCACGTCTTTGCAAATGGCCCTGAAGCGGTATTGCCTTGCACTGACACAATCCCCGTGGGAGGCCGAAGATTTGGCTCAGGATACGTGGGTCAAAGCACTGGGCTATATGAAGACTTCCAAACATTCGAAGCTGAAGAGCGATATGAACGATACAAGTCAAATGAACAACAATTCAGAACATACAAGTCGTACGAATTTCAGCTCGCTAACGAATCATCCGAATCCTGAGGCGCTACTCCTGCGGATTGCCAGAAATACCTGGACAGATATTATGCGGCGAAAAGCCACATTGTCACGAGTGCTGGAAATGGATCAACCACGGACAGAGGAAGCAGCAGGGTATGGTTTATTTGAGATTGAGGCTGCTTTTCAAGCCTTACAGAAGCATCTGTCTCCACTGCAGCAAGCGGTGTTCCTGCTCCGCGATGTTTTCGAGCACTCCGGAAGCGAAGCTGCCGAAATCCTCGACACCACAGAAGGAGCTATCAAAGCTGCTCTGCATCGAGCCCGCCAAGCCCTCCCTGCAGTCAGACAAGAGCTTCTTCAATCTAATGGCCCCTCCATACTGCAGGATACGGAACTACAGATTGCCTTGAATCGTCTTGCATCCGCCTATGAACAAGGACAAATCCCCGAGCTGATTGAGCTTGTCCTTGTGGATGAAAGTCAAGAAACTGTAATGGCCGTGTCCAGCCAAAGCTTACAGAGCTTCCAAAGCGTTCAACCTTTCCAATCTGGCGGATTCAACTCTATGGGCTGGAACTATTCCGAGCCAGGAATGCGGATGGTGGCTTAGTCTTTCGTGACGCTATTTCATAATACTGGAGTAAGCTTAGCTAAATGAAGCACATTACGTTACGTTATAACCGAACAAATATTAGTTTTGAAAAGTGTGAGTTTGATGAGATAGGTGTGTTTTGTGAGTTAGGTCAGTTTGATGAGTTGTATAGTTGGGTGATGTTTTAGCTTTGAGCTAGTGACGTTGCAAAATGTGTAACAGAATCCATGAAATCAACGCTAAAAAACGAATCTACTGCACTATCTGCAATAGATTCTTAATAAAAGTGACTTTTAAGTCGATTTCTCATCTTTTGATTGTATAAAGTGCAATAGAATCAAATTATGTCCTATATAGTTTAAATTCTATTGCACAAAGTACAATCACACTAATGAAATCTCCTCACATATCTTTATGTTTCATTCATCACCACTCATCACTCTTTAAGGCACAATTCCCCTGCTTTCTACGGAAACCTTTAATTAGACTTATAAATAAACATTAATGCTAGTTAGGAGTGATATTTTATGAGGAAGATTCTTATCTTAGGCGGCACGCGCTTTTTTGGAAAAAGGTTAGTTGAACGATTGCTACAGGATTCCGTAAACGATATAACGATACTTACACGCGGGGAAACTAGCGATTCCTTTGGAGATCTCGTTCACCGGATCCATGCGGACCGTTTCCAAGCCAACGAGCTCGCTCAGACGGTAGGAGATACACTATGGGATGTCGTGTTCGATAATATTTGTTATTCACCGGACGAAGCGGATCAGGCACGCCGGATTTTTGATGGTAAAACGAAAAGGTATATCCTCACCTCAAGTTTATCCGTCTATGATTTCAGCGAAGAAGCACTGACCGAGGACATTTTCGATCCTGAAACTTACCCTATCCGCCACGGAGGGCGAAATGATTTCACCTATCAAGAAGGAAAAAGACTGGCGGAAGCCGTCTTCATGCAGCAGGCTAGCTTTCCAGTCGCTGCGGTTCGCTTTCCAATTGTGCTGGGCATAGATGATTATACGCGAAGACTTCATTTTCATATTGAGCATGTCCGTAATGAGTTGCCTATTGGTATACCGAATCCCGAAGCACATATCTCCTTTATCCGTTCGGATGAAGCTGCTGATTTCCTATACTGGCTAGGCTGTAGCTCTACTATGGCAGGACCGTTCAACGCTTGCTCAGACGGTACGGTTAGAATTAAGGATATTCTCACAATGATTGAAGAAGAAACAGAGAAACACGCCATCATCCAGAAGCAAACCGCAGACGAGCATATGTCACCCTTCGGAATTGAACAATCCTGGTTTATGGATACGACAAAAGCCCAGTCGGCGGGGTACAAGTTTCTCAATCTAAAGAACTGGCTCCCAGAGCTGGTTAGCTCTCTGAACAACACCTACGAGGAATATACGCCTTCATCCTCCCTCATTTATCTAAACGACAAAAAAGCTGCTCCAAAGTAGAGTTCATCTACGATAGAGCAGCTTTTTCATTGTACAAAACCTCTGCGAATATTTAAATAATTGCACTCTATACAACTAAATCAGGCCAATCAGGCTTAGGTTCAACTTTAGTTGTATTTTGTGCAATTAAAATCTAGCTAAACACCACTAACAGCCAATTCTCGTAGAAATAATTGCACTAAGTGCAATTAAACACTCATAGCAGAAAACACAAACTTTAATAGCTGTATTAAATACAACTAACCACAAAAAAGGCAACCAGAAGTCTCCCTCTTAGCTACCTTTTAATATTACAGAACTAGCAAATCAAGTCACTCCCTATATGTGTGCATCCGATCAAGAAGCAAACCTCTCCCTACCTATGCGGAGATTGTCAAATAAGAGCGCTCCTCAGGCGTTTCATCGCCAGGTGAGTCACTGTCCTCTCCAGCGATAATCTCGTCTACTATGTCCGAATTAATCTTGAAGACGTTGATTTCCTTGAATAATTTTTGCGAAATTTCATTAATCTCAACGGCTTGGCGGGCAATGTCGTGGATCGCGTTGTCCTGTTGTACGCTAGAGGCATTCACTTCCTGAACCCCTGCCGCAGTTTCCTCAGCGATGGCAGCCACGTTGTGAACAGACTCTGCGAGTCTACGATTCATAGTCTGTGTCATATCTACCTTGTCATGGATTTGCCCAATCTGCTTACTAATCTCAACGATCGACTGATCTATTGCTTCAAAAGACGACAACGTTTCTGCCACTTTTTGATCCTGCTCTTCAAGGTTTCCTTTAGTCTCCAGCATATATTGCTGAAATTCATCCATCCCTGCTTGCAGCTCGTTAATAATCTGACTGATATGTACGGAGGACTCTTTGGTCTGATCAGATAATTGTCTCACTTCATCTGCTATGACAGCAAAGCCCTTCCCATAAACTCCCGCCCGCGCTGCTTCAATTGCTGCATTTAGTGAGAGAATATTGGTCTGCTTTGAAATATTTGTGATCGATTTGGTAATTCTGGAGATATCCTTCGATTGATCGCTCAATTTAGTTAAAGCAAGATATACTTTATTCACAGACTCACGTGAGTGCTCTGATACCTCGCGCAAAGCGATGACGGACTCGGAACCTTTTCGAGTATTGTGATTAGCCGTTTGACTTGTCGAGAGCATAACCTCGGTATATTCCGTAATTTCATGAACTTCCCGTTCCAATTCCTGAATCAAGCTTGCGCTCTGCTCCGATTGTCCGGCTTGCTGCTCAGCGCCTACAGAGATTTCCTGTATTGTGCTTACGATTTCTTGATTCGTATGAGCGGTGATCGATGAAGATTGTTGAAAAGAGTGCGAATAAGTCGCAAGCGATGACGCTACCGATTGGGTCTGCTGAAGCATCTCTCTTACCCGCAACACCATATGGTCAAAATGATGACTCAGACTTCCTAGCTCATCGTTATATGGCGAATTAATCTGCTGCCGCAAGTCTCCCTCAGCAATTTTACGTAGCGCTACTTGCAGCTTATTTATAGGGTTCAGGAAGGAACGAATAAGCATAACAGCAATAATAAGTGTGAAAATGAATACTAGTATTGCTGCATAAGCCCCCATAGAACTAGTCAGATTTAACAAATCAAAAGAATAGTCTTGAGCCTTCTCTGCGTTCTCTGCTGCAGCGGTATATAGCTTCTCATTGGTCTCCAGCATAGCTTTATTCATAGCCAATGCCTTCGTATGTAGTTCATCTATTCGTTCCAGAACGGCCATGGGATCAAGCTGCTCGTCCTTTATGGTATTCACTAATCCGTCAAAATAGCCTGTATATCCTCCAACTTGATTATGTAATTGTTCTAATTCCTTAGACGCTGGCGAATCTGCTTCAAACTTCACTTTGCCCAATTCTTCCATTAACTTTGTCTGCTTGTCCTTAAAAGGTTGGGTAAACTCTAAATCGCTAGAGCCTGCTAGAGAGGTCTCCACACCGTTCATTTCTTGAAGCAGTTGAGTAATAGTGGATACCGTAATTCTTTTTTCCATCTCCATTTTTTGTGTTTCCATAGAGATTTCTACTTGATTGATTTTATAGTTTTGGTATAGCGCTACCCCTAGAAAGAATAATACCACGGCAGAAAAACTCAAGATCAACTTCCACTTCATTGATAGATGCATAGACCTAGCCTTCAACAATATCATCCTCCGTATAAAGCCTCATATGGCAATAGGTACTTTTTACTAATATCTAAATTGTAGAAGCTGTACATTAAATACCGGACACAGTTTTGTATGAGAAATGTAAATTTTGTCGAGTACACGTTCACAACTATCCTATTGCAATTGACGTAACGTTAAGTGCTAAAATACTTCTCATAGGGCGCCTTATCAATCTATAGAACGGGAGTTGTCTATGAGTGGATTTGTGACCATTGATAAGCTTTCTACGCAAATCGGACTGACGAGTCGGACGTTGCGTCACTGGGAAGCACAAGGATTATTTGAAAGTCACCGTGAGGCTAGCTCGGGTTGGCGAATTTATGATGAGCACGCAATCCTTGCCATTCAAATCACTGCATTATTAAGAAAGCTTGATATTAGTATTAAAGATATCGGAACCGTTCTAAAGAACATGTCCGTACAGTCCTTGTATGAAACACTTCTTCAGCAATCCGCTTCCATTCATAATGAGAAATCCGAGCTCACACAAAAAGATCGCGAAATCCGCTTCTTATTACAATTAATATCCGGACGTACGGAGGAGTCCATAACTAACCATTTGTTATTTGAGCTGAATGAAGAATCATGCAATACATTGGATGAATTGAATGAGAATGAGGAGGTTCTATCTATGACAACAATTAAACACTCTCCACCTATCCATGTAAGATTCATTACACTTCCACCTATGAGATTTGCTTATAATATTGCAGTCAGTACATCTCCAGAGGATGAAGCTATGCAACCTGTCTTGGAATGGTTGGAAGCTAACCATCTCTTGGGGACGGCACGTTTGTTTGGCGGGAATACAAATCCGCACCCTAGTGGTGAGAATAACCCTTATGGCTATGGATTCTGTGCCTCCATTCCTGAAAATGTAGAAATACCAATCCACCTTAAAGAGATGCGGTTCGACGGCGGTCTCTATGCGATGACGGAAAGCAGTGATGATATCTACGGCTCCTGGCAAGCACTGATGAGTTTTTTGGATAATAACCTTGATTATCAAGCTGACCACGATTCAAGATTATGTCTTGAGGAGCATATCCGTAACGATAGTCCCAAAGGCAGCGGAAATGAGTATGTATTAAATCTGCTCGAACCTGTAAAAAAGAGAGCATAAAACAAAACGCTCTCCTTTGCCCATCATGGCATTGGAGAGCGTTTCTATTGTCATCAAGAAATATGATGATCGTTTAAGATTGACTCAGCTTTAACAGCTTCGCTAACACTTGAGCTATTTCTTCACGAGTCGCTGTATCTTTTGGAGCAAAGTTAAGCCCCGTACTTTCTGCAACAGGCTTGCCTGAAATAATTCCTGCCTGCTGAGCAGCTGCGGCTGCTTCAAGAGCATAAGAGCTTATCGACTTCTGATCCGCAAAAGCTGAACTGTCGCCACTTACAGGCAATGTCCAGTTCATAGCTTTCGCTAATCGCATGATCATGACAGAGAGCTGCTCACGAGTTACATTTGCCCTTGGATCGAACTGTCCATCACTCACGCCGGTAACAATTCCCTTGCGATTAGCCCACGCTACCGCTGCCGCATAATAATCGTCAGCCTTAACATCTGTGAAGTTTCCTGCTCCTTCTGCGCCCAGATTAACACCAGCCAATCGAGCTAGGAGCAAGGTAACATCTGCTCTGGTTAGTTGACTCTTAGCTCCGAACTTACCTTCACCAATGCCGGTAATTACATCACGAGCTGCCAAATACGTAATAGAATCTTTAGCAAAGCTGCTGCCAATATCAGAGAAGCTCACTTTGTTGTACCCTACTGCATACGTGGAGAATTGTGAAGTCTGGAAATTCAGTTGTCCCTTTGCTGCGTTATAGCTACTGCCTGCTAGTACAACCGCTTGCCCCGCATTCCTCAAATCATAAGCTACGACTGCATTAGCATCTTCATTTGCTCCTAGTGTATACGGCACTGTTATTGTCGCAAAACCAGCACCTAGGTTAGATAGACGCTGACTGCCAGCTGAAATCGCCAGGTTTATTACTGGACGACTGCCAACCACAGCTTGAGCTTTGCCTTTCCCATCCGTGTCCGTACTGCCGATGGACAGCTTAATGTCCTCACCCTTTGCTGCTGTGTGCACAGCCGAGAGTGCATTACGATCCAACGTTATCGTACCCGCTCCTGCTTCAAATACAACTGACTTTGCAGTACTACCTGCAAGTGCCGCAAAAGCACTCGATGGGAAGTTAAGCTGAACTTCACCTGAAGCTGCATCAACCTTAGAGCGGAATATCAACTGACCATTAGCATTATTCGCCAGAGACTTAAGACCCTCTGTAACCATATCCAAAGTAACGGAGGCAACTAACTTACCTTCTGCATCCGCTGAAGCCTTAACCTCTACGATAATCTTATTCCCTTCTGTGGTTACAGCTGGTGTTGTCGCCTGTTTAACTGGATCTTTAGTCGTTACCGTTGTACCAGGTCCCGGATTTGAAATCACCGGATCTGCTGCGGATACGGTCACAGTAGATTCAGCTACGCCATAACCATCTGCACTATAAGCGGAGATAACCGCTGTTCCCTTTACCAAGGGAGTGACCTTTCCGTTGTTATCAACGGAAGCAACACTTGGATTCGAAGAACTCCAAGTTACCACATTCGATCCATCCTCAGCAGGAACTACGCTAGCCTCAAGCGTTGCTGAAGCCTCGCCAACCTTCAATGACAAAGAAGTCCGATTCAGTGTTACCTTCGATACATTCAATTGATAAATGGCCACAGTACCACCAACTTCATTCGCTACGAGTACTAATGGCAATCCAGTCGGGCTTGATGTTGCCGAAATAAATTCGATACCTTCTGGACCAGTGTCCGTTTCAATGGTGTTCGCAGGTGTGAATTGACGTGTATTAATATAGTTCACAAAATTCGGTTCCTCTGGATTCGTCACATCATATGTCATCAGACCACCGATTCGCTCAAGACCAATAAAGGCCAGCGCTTTTTGTCCAACCTTGCCTACCTTGACATACTCAGGCTCAGGTCCTTTTTTGGTACTACGGTTATCCATGGTCGTGTTACTGTTGCTTGCATTGAAATATTCTGGCAGGCGTTCTCCGGTAACCTTTTCAAAGTCGCTGCCACTATCGTAGACCTGTTCCATAGAATCGGCTTCCCAAATAGAAAATGAACGGCCACCGTACAAGTAAATCCCATCATTGCCCATGTCAGACATAACTTCTACACTATCATATTTATCTTTATTTTTATTCAGAAACTTAGCCGCATCTGATTCCGGATCTAATGAGCCCTTCATTTTTTTGACTGAGCTCACGTTCACTTTACTATCCCATTCCGTTGCGTCACCTTCGTTGGCCGTGAACAGATAAGTTTTACCTCCGACCGTGTACTGATCTATACCATCAGGCATATACGTACCGAAGAATGGAATATTTTCTGAATTCACTTTATTATCTTTTACCAAGTCCAGAGCATTATTAGGAAGGCTTAAATCCTTGAACCCCAATCCTTTAACCCATAGAACCTGCTTGGAGGCAATATCGATGGAAGCAATAGCATTATTCTCTTGAAGCGCTACATAAGCAATGGTCTGGTCATCAGAAAGCACCACAAACTCCGGCTCCAGATCACGTATCGCATCCTTTTTTTCACCTTTGCCCGTAATCTGTTTAGTTACCGGATCGGCTACTCCACGAATATGGACAAGATCGTCAATTACATCAGGGTTATCGAACTTTACCTGAATCGAAGTGTTCTTGAGCGTATCAATGATCGTTACACTACCTTCAGGATCACCGACAGTCGTGCGTGGTTCAGCTTCGTCCGCTGTCAAAATGTAAAGGCCATCATCGGTAAACTTCACCATGTCCGGTTGAACTCCAGCTTCATAAGAAGCCAACAATTTACCATCATAATCGAGTACAAGAACCTTACCGTTCTTCATAGCATCTTCTTCTTGAATGGCTACAGCGATCCGTTTAGTAGCGGTGTTGATATCTACACTGGTCAGGTCTCCGTATGTAAATCCATCCACTTCGGATAGTTGTTCTACATTAATACTATATTCTTTTTGCGGATTAGAAGGGTCCTTGAGATTCACAATATCGACTGTTGCAGGGTGAGATGAACCATTTACGAGGTAGAACTTGCCGTTATCACGGTTAAATTTCACGATCTCCGCCACGCCGCCATCTTTATTGGTCACGCCTACAGCGTATCCGCCGATCTTAGTTACACTAAGTAGATCTGGAGTCAAAGGTGCTGCGGCTTCCGCCACATTCAGTGGTAATATAGCTTCTGTCTTCTTCCGGGGCGTCGAGCTGTCATACACAGCGATGCTGACGGTAGACGCTCCTACTTTCGTCGGAGTTCCACTAATATTCCCAGATGCTGCATCGAGTGATAGTCCGTCCGGTAAACCCGTAGCTTCAAAAGAATAAGGTTGTACTCCCCCATAAACGGACAATGATACCGAATAAGGCGATCCGACTTTTGCTTCTGAAAGATTCTTGGTAGCGATGCCTAAATCTGGCACTTTTACACTCCATTGTCCATCCGCACTGTTATGAGGTTTAAACAATGCCAGAGAAGAAGCATCCAGAGTATCAAAGCTAATTTGTTTGAAATCTGCTTTGTTATTGTCTGAATCCACGAAATCAACGCGACGGACTGACTTTTTCTTAGAGATACCTCCGGTATCACCAGTTGGATAGTCCACTTCATACCCATCGATCGTTGCATTTTTATTGTTGGACGCTGCACCAATCATATCCACGTAGTTACTTGGCATTGTTTGAAATGGATTCACAACCTGCAACAAGTCTGTACTACTTAGTAGAACAACCTTCATACCATTGTTATTAAAATACATCCCCGGCCATAACTGATCGCCTTTGGTACTAATATCGTTTTTGTGATCCTTGTTGTTAGCATCATCGGTGATGAGATAAGAAGAATGAGCTTTAATGGTTCCGTTCAAATCCAGCTTGCTCCATTGTCCTGCGAGCTTAGGATCCGAATATTGTACAGACCAACCTACTAAACTCACATCGGAATCGGTTGGGTTATATAATTCAATGTAACCTTTCGAGAAAAATCCACCTGATGCATCGGCAGTGTTACCCCCACCATAAACTTGATTAACAATAATATGAGGAATCTTCACATTGTATTGACCGTCTGCCGTATAAGGCGTACCTGATTGAACGGATGCAGCCACTGCTGGACCTGCCATCCAAGCGGAACCTAACAACATCTCTGCTGTTAGCATAAGAGAAACAATAGCTTTACCTGTGGGTTTCAAGTAGATTTTCACTCCTATTGATAGTTTCTATCAATATAGAGTAATAGTATTACCTAACCTGCAGATTTGCGTAATGGTGATGTAAACATTCTCTATGCAGTAGCAGGAGTAATTTTCACAAATATAAATCGTGTAAGAGGCCCGACTAATAGAATTTGCAGTGGAAGTGCAACAATGAAATTCTTACCTATCGCAGACAGATAAGCCATCGGTAGTGCTGAGGTGAACCCTACATGAAGAACTGCGCCATAGAAGGACATAAACAGCACCATTCCGGTCACCATAAAAAAGGAGATGAACATGATTTTTTTGATCATCGGATCATTCTCTTTTACCAGCTTATGTGCGATCCCTTTCGCAACTTTCCCTACAACAAAGACATCCAGAATAAATGCAACTACAAACGCAGGTACGTAGCCGATGATCACATCTTTAACTAACGTACCTGACCAGCCCTCCATCAGCGCTACATTGTAAATGCTCATACCCAGCACCATCAAAGCACACATGATGAACGTAAATAATAATGCTTCTTTTTTGTTTCTTCCCATCTTCAAGCTCCTTTTATCTTCAGTATTGTCAACCTGGATTACAATATCACAGCCATTCGAACTAAGTCAACTAAGTTGACAATGAATACAAATGACTTATACTTGGATTAATGAGCGATGATTTAGGAGTGTTCACATGGATAACCATCTGCAAGAAATGAATCTTATTGATTTACTTAGTGAGAAACATCTAGCCTTACGTAAAATAGTTACTGACCAAGACCCGGATCAAATTAATAAGACTGAATCCCATATCCTAGCAGTTCTTGAAACACATCAAATGCTCACGATCTCGGAAATCAGTAGAATTATTCATATTTCAAGACAGGGTACGCATAAAAGTATTCAAGGACTGTTATCCAGCAACTATGTAGAAGCCGTGGAGGTCAAAGGAAATCAACGTGACAAAAACATCATCCTTACCCAGAAGGGTATCGAATGCAATCAAAGAATGATGATCACCAAAATCGAATTAGAGCAAAGAATCGCTAACAAGCTTGGGGCAGCTAACGTAGAGCATCTCAAATCTTTGTTAAAAGAGGAATGGCTCTAAGCTCCAGCAAAAAAAGACGCAGGGTTCTCCACTCTGCGTCTTTAAAAATCTTCAATTATTTTCCGGGAAATTGTCGTTAATTAGCTTTCAAAGCACTCTTTGCCGCGCTCTCCCCGCCAAGACGACCCGAGGTAAAGGAGTACCCAATACCAACGCCGTTTCCAACATAAGTATCGTTAAACAACACGCCTTCAGATTCAAGACCTACAGCAAACAATCCTTTCACAGGTGTCCGAATCCATTAAATATCTATAATTATTGCTGTTACCTTTGGTTGGACTTAGATTATTCAGTACACACCCAATTGAATAATAAAGATCACGCCAGACCAAACCAGTGAACTAGTGTAAATCCAACTAAGGACAACAAGAAAGAACCTATAAGCCCTGCTGCAAAAGATTTCATCCCCAGTCGTCTAAATGCCGCCAAGTCAACATTTAAACCAAGTCCAGCCATCGCCATAGCGATTAGCATATAAGCTATCGTTACAATTCCATTTGCCACTGATGCTGATACGATCCCTAATGAATTCACACCACTGACGAGTAAGAAGCCTAGAATAAACCAAGGAATAGGAATGCTTTTCCATGAGGCTTTAGAGAGTCCACCTTGCACTTTTCTTTCTGCACGATTGGTCCAAACCCCAATTAAGATAGCGACAGGAACGAGTAAGGCCACCCGAGTCAATTTGACGATAACCGCCATATCTACTGCTGCACTCCCGCCTGCATCTGCTGCTGCGATGACGTGAGCAATTTCATGTAAGGTAGCTCCAGAGAAAACCCCATAGCCTAGATTCGATAAGCCTAGTAAAGGATACAAAAATGTGTATAGCAACGTGAATATTGTACCTAAAATTGCAACTATCGCTGCGCCAATCGCAGTTTCGTCGTCTTTGGCTTTGATTTGTGGAGCAATCGCCACCACCGCTGCCGCACCGCAGATCGCTGTTCCACAGGCTGTTAAGATACTGAGTCGCTTATCAACCTTGAATAGCCGGGCAAGTCCGTATACAACAGAGATCGTAAATACGATCACAATCACAGCCAGTAGAAATACCCGTGGACCTGCAGCAACAATATCCATTAAATTCAACCGCATACCGAGCAGGATAATCCCTAGACGTAGCAGCTTTTTGCTGGAAAAATCAGTGCCATGGGTGATCGTACCCGGCACTCCGACGGTTGCCCGCCAAATAATTCCGATTAAGATGGCAATGACCAATTGGCCCATAATAGAGAGAAAAGGAAAGCCTGCTAAATATTTTGCGACTAATGCAATGATTAAGGTTAACCCAATGCCAAGTGCAAAACCAACTTGTTTCTTATTGTTCGATTGGTATATTCCCTGTGAATCCCCCATGTCGTGTACACCCCTTGTATGAATCTCTAGATGACGGAGGTATGTATTTCCCTTCCCCCATGAATCAACAATAATACGCCATGGCTCGAAAGTTAAATACCAATATACTATCCGTAAGATTAGGAATCCTTATGCTTGAATCCATGCAAAAACTCATTGAGCGCCATTTCGTTATTAAATGTTATTCGCTCTCCCCATCTGCGACTGATAATGATCCGGTATACTATCACTTGAAAATGAATTCTGACGCAAGTATTACTGCAGATCCCCATGAATAAGTCGGTTAGCGATTGCTTATATCAATAAAAGATGTATTTTTGCAGGTTTATCCTCTACCCGTCATCTCAATTAGCTACTTTATTTCCTCACATTCACATAAAAAAACTCCTTCGAGAAGGAGAATGCCGAAGCATCCACCTCTCCAAAAGAGCAATTGTGTTCCTATATTAATTTTTTTAAATTTACACTTCAAGCTTCTGGAGCTTAGTTCCCTTCGGGAGTACAGAAGTTATATACTCGTGAACGGGATGTTGGCCTTCAGCTTCCGCAAGTACCGTCACAATTCCTTGATCCGTACCCGTTCTGATCAGACGTCCCATTCCTTGTTTAAGTCTTAGCAGCATGTAAGGTAAATCCACATCTTCAAAAGGATTGGAAGTCTCCGCACGTTTTGCCATAAATACAGGGTCAAGCGGAGGATAAGGCAGCGACCAAATGATCACATTAGATAGTGAAGGTCCTGGTATATCTAATCCTTCCCACAGCGTCACCGCACAAAGCACACTATGCTCATCCCGCTGAAAAGCTGAGATCAGATAGCTGATCTCTTGATCCCCCTCATAGAGGAAAGAATACTTGCTGGATTCTGCTCTCTGCGAGCTGAGCTGCTTGAACTGCAGAAGTTCTTCGCGAGTACGGAATAACAACAGGGCTCTTCCTTCTGTCTGCTGGATAAGCTTCAGGGAGATCTTCATTTTCTCAGCAAAATCACCGCTCTGAAGCTCAGGTACATAGATACTCATCTGGTGCTCATAATCATAAGGTGAGTCTACAGAGAAAGACAGGAAGTCGTGTATCCCAAGACTATCCTTCAAGTATTGGAATGATTTATCCACGGACAATGTAGCCGAAGAGAATACGATTGGCATTTTTTGCGTGAATAAGCTGTCTTGAAGTACTTCCTTAACATTACGCGGCATGACCGACAGCGTTAAGCCATCGCTATCTTCTGTCGCCCAGCAAATTAATGCACCTGAATCCTCAAACAACCTCAATGCGATCTCTATGGTCTCCAAACGTTCTTCCACAATCCGCAATTGATATTCATCAATCGTGTACAGTCCACTTTCGAATACTAATTCTTCTTCAATAGCGGCAATTACACTACGCATGCGATGCACCTCACGGATTAGCGATGCATTTAGCTCAATGCTTTTTCGATCCGATCCAGGAATGGTGCGGCATTGACGACGAATGTGTTTAAACATTTGCTCACTTTGCATAATCGCTTCATCGATAAGAACAGCAAGCGTTTCACGAATTTCATTCTGTAACAGACGAGAGATTAGTTCTTCAAAGACAACATGCTTCATTTTATAGCCTAACGCCTTCATGGCGGCAGATTCTAACAAATGCCCTTCGTCAAAAACAACTGCACAATGCTCTGGAAGCAGAGGAATTTGACCTTCTCGTTTACGCGCTTCATAAGTCCAGACATGCTCCATGTAATAATCGTGGGAACAAATGATCAGGTCGCTTGATTTCCGGTAATGATCACGGGACAACGTTTGTCCACAGCGATGACGCATATCACAAGTAAAACAATCCTGAAACGTATCCCAGTTGATCTTATTCCATTGTTCATCATTTAGATCTGGATAATCCCTACGGTCGCCATAGGCATGGAACTGCTGCATCGGTGCATGAGAATGTACAAAATCAGGTAAAGAACCATACAAACTCTCCAGCGGCAAGCTCCCATCATCATTGTTGCGAGCATGATCCAGCTTTTTCAGACACATATATTTATCTGGAGATTTCGCTAATCTGGCATCAATATTCATATTCAGATGCTTCGCAAGCTTGGCAATATCACCCTCTGGCTTCACCAACTGCTCAATCAAGGACTCGTCCGCACAAGCGATAATCGCAGGTTTACCCATATACCGCGCATAACAAATGCTATATAACAAATACACTAAAGTCTTACCCGTACCGACCCCTGCCTCAGCAAAAATCGTCTTCTTCTCAGCAAAAGCTCGCTCCACCTGAAACGCCATGTAAATCTGTTCATCACGAACTTCAAATCCTGCCTCAGGAAGAATTTCATAGAATACGTCGCCGACCCATTCCCCTACTTGCTCCATAAAAGGTCTGGTCCGATCATATTCAAAAGGATACTGTGTCGCCAACAAGCCTACCTCCAATATTTGATCAGGCATATTACGTTATGCCATGAAAAATAGAATCAACGGAAAAACTCTATTATCTCATAAGATTGGAGTAATTACAAAGTAGTTCGTTCGAAAATAGGTTAGATATCGAGTTTACGAGTACCAATCCATTTCACCATTTCAGGATCCCGATGTGAAAAGAACAAACTCTGATTCGTATCTAGCGTAGTAATTGAGTCCATATCTTCTTGGCTTAATGGATTTATTATATTTTTCAGCTATGGACATTAATATCTCATTCTGGAACAAGTTATTTTTCCCTTCAGCAAAAGGCGCCCATGACTCGATTTGAACATTATTTTCTTTCATAAATTTCGCATTTTCGATTTGCTGGTTAAACGGATGTGTCTCAACCTGATTTACGCTCAATTACGAGTATCCATTGATTATCCAAAAGATCTAGAACTGAAAAATTATGTAGGCTTTTATTTAAAAAGCATGATTACTGAAAACAACTCATTCTTGAGTTTTTGTCAGGGGACAAGAACATAGTCCTATAAGAACCCGAGCCTCGCGCGGTTTTTGTATTTTAAGGAATCAAGTTCTTGTCCTTTACTCCAGACAAAAACTTGATCCCTTAGCCGTTAATGGACAGGAACATGGTCCCATTACTTTTACTCCTTGGTTTCTTTGTCCTTGCCGCCGAAATTAAATCCTAACTTTCCATTATATTTGCCTACCTGTCCGACAACTCCTAAGCCTGCTCCTTGACCACCGCCGAGTTGTGCCTTGGCCTGGGCGCCGAGACCATTTTCGCCACCAAGCTGCAAATGGGTTTGCAGTCCTGCGCCTTGACTGAACCCCAAGTGTCCTTCGGCATCAGCACTCATACCGTGCTCTCCTCCGACCTGCGCCCCCGTATGAAAACCTGCCTCTTGACCGCCATCTATTTGGGTTTTTGCTTGAGCCGCAATCCCGTACTTGCCGAAGGCCTGGGCTTCGGCATTGAGCCCTAGACCCTGGCTGCTGTCCAGATGAGTATTGCCTTGCGAATGGATTCCATATGAAGGAGTGCCCATATGGCCGCCCGCATACATCCCCATGCTACCTAAGGCTAAATTCCCGCCAGCATTTAAACCAATGCCGTGTTTACCGCCTACTTCTCCTCCGGTATTTAGCTTAATCCCCTGCCCACTGCATACATTATCGTTCATATAACCATTTAAAGGTTCTTTTTTGGTGTTTTCGCTGTCCGAGGGTAGATCTGCCAGACTGCTTTCTGAACGGAAGAGATGGTAGTAATGAGAGTAAGGGAAAGAATTGTAACGGGTAAAGCAAGGGTATACGGATGAATTAGCCTGGCTGTTTAGATATTCGTTCCCAAAAGTCATCTGGGATACCTCCATGATTCAATTTATTACTACAGCCTATTCATGGATGAGTTGAAGTGATACCCTTCCTAAGTAAACCGTTATGAATTCAAGGTTCGCAGCCGATGCACAATGAGCCGGGCGGAAGTATCACTTATTTTTAACGGGGAAATCTACAACTACCGGGAGCTACGTAAATCGGTGCCGGCGGCGTGACCAGCTGCTGTGCGCCGCGCACCTGGTTGCTTCGGACACATAGGTGGGCGGAACGACCGAAGTCAGTGACCAATCTCGTTAATTATGTAAGAAAACATGGTTATTGATGAACTCATTTATATGGGTGGATTTTTTATACCGGAAAAAGTGGGGGAATCGGCAAAGGGACCAAGTTCTTGTCCTATAAGGGACTATGTTCTTGTCTTCCGAAAGTTTTTTTTCAACGAATCAAATAGGGCATCTACAAAATACGGAAGTAGCCTTCCTAGTCGAGCATACTTAATTAATATTCTTCCATAAGAACTCTTATAGCCCGCTTCCAAATTCAGCAAACTAAGTTCCTCCAAGCTACTACCTACGCCGCAAAGTATCACCAGAACCATCCGCAGACTCGATAACTAGATTGAGCAAGAATAGCGAAGTTGCAGATGTAATGGATACCTCTTATACCGCTAATACATACCAGTGTGCGGTTATTTACAGACGGAGATAAACAAAAAGTAACCTTGAGGAGGTACTCCTCAAGGTCAACAATAAAATCATTTAATACGTCTTAATTCATCATAGAGAGCCTTTCCACAATGCATGGGTTTCGTTCATTTGTTTTCATCCTTATTATACATTTTGAAAAACCGCATTCTTTTATCCTGATATGTCATCTTGCTTCTTGAAATTTGAGAATCATCAATAAAGTTAAGATTGTTATGAAAAGGTAGGAGCAGGAAATTCATCAATTCTCATACGTAATAAACTATATGGTTTTTCCCGCAGGTCTCTTCCATAATGAAATCTCGCCTGCCGATGTAATTGATTCACAATCACATATAAGTATTGATCGGGGCCAATCGAAAAAGTATCCGGCCATAAAATTCTCGGGTCATGTGCAATGGTTTCCATGGCGCCATTCGGCAATATCTTCCGGATACTGTTGTTTTCATAGTCTCCCGCATAAACGCTTCCTTTTGCGCCGGTGATCATTCCATCAGATGCACCTTTTTCCCCCCAATACTGCACATAATCGGATAAATTCATGTCCTGTTTCCTTCTGTCCCTTAGGGATTCTGTTGAGATTGAGAACAGCTGGCGGCTGGCTAGCGGAGCATAAAATAAAACCTTTCCATCAGGAGAAATCGCTAAACTATCGGAAGCCAATCTAAATGGGAAAGTCGAGCCGTCCGGGTTTCGATTCATCAAAATTTGGCCTTCAACTTTCGGTAAAAAATAGGGATCAGGTGAAGTTGATATTGCTCCATTTAACCGTCTAAACGCGTTCCCATTTTCTAAATCTACGACGATAATAGCCCCTGGCCCTCTGGAAGAAGAATCCGTTATATATGCATACCCTGCTCTTCCAACCCGAAAATCCAAACGGACATCATTCAGATAAGTTGTTGGCAAAACTACATCTTCTGTAAAGGTATATACTCTCCTTATTGTATTCTTGCTTAAATCGACAGCAACTAATTTTGCCCCTCCTTGAATAGGTTCAGAAAAATTTGGTGCCCCTGTATCTAATACCCAAAGTGTTCCTCTTCCATCAGCAACGATACTTTGGACACTGACGAAAGACATTGGGATATTACCGGTATTAACCAAATTAGTTTCTAAACTGGGATAAGGCTGCAATTCACGCTCAACAATTTCCGCCACAGTAAATTGAACGTCGTCTCCCCATTTCGGAAAGCAAACAAAAATACGACCAGTTTCGGAAACACTGACACCTGTAGGCATAGCCCCATAAAAAGCATGCACCAGTTCAAACTGTCCAAAATATTTTTCCGTAGGTAATATAGGTTGCATGATATCCTCCTCATCCACTTCGAACGGATATCAACTATATATGATGATTTTTTTTATAAATGCCTGGTTCGGTTCTTATTAAATTTTTCTATCGTAATGGATACTGTGGGTTTCAACTTCCCATTATTATTAAAAATGTTGGTTTTATTAACGCTAGAATGAAATTATTTAATAGCTTCATTTACTAATGATACGGTTCACCACAATGTATCTAATCAGAAAGCACAAAATGTTTAGATATACATCTAATCGGCAATCGGTAAAAGATCTTGTCCTTGGCTTGGGACACGAACTTGTACCAATAAAAAATAAAACAAAAAAGCCGCTAAAATAGCGACTTTCAATGGGACATGTACTTGTCCCTCGACATTTTTGATCCAACCGGCTTCCTATACTTAATACACATGATAAAGTCACTCCTGATGTTTTCAGGTAGCGGATTTTTCATGATTAGTTTTCTCTCATACTTATAAATTTTTTTTGAAGAAATCTCGATAACAAAGCTTACAAATCAATCCTCTTCGGTAATGATGAAGAATGACTCGTTGTCCACGCTAAAAGTAAGCTCTTTATTGTCGACAATTCCCTGGAACTTATAGGAAGCTGCTGAAGGCCCGATGTAGCGAATGTTGGTTGCATTTTCTTGATCCTCAATCTGCTTGGTTAAAGCTTGAATCTCTCGTTCTGTTAAATCACGATTTCCTGGATACATAGCCATTTGGTTGGCCCCTCTCATGGATTTTGATATTATGTTTGACTTTGACTTTCTTTGACTTTAATTAGTATGCCATGTTATTTCTGTGATGTCAAATTCTCTCAAACCAATTCGTACAAATTATCCTTGTCCTGATTTCTTACGAATTTTCATTTTCTATTAACATGTAGAATTTGTAGTAGAAAAGCGGACTGCCTCAGTAAATTTTTACTAAAGACAGTCCGCTTACTTAATTATTACTTAATTCATAGGCAAGGTATCGACCACGTGCCACTTTAAATCGAGCAGAATCGGAGGATAGTAAATTGGCTGTATCCAGTTGTAGCTGCCGTCAGCCTGAAGACTTCCAAGTCGGACTGTTCCATCCGGTGCTTGCTGCAGCCGCCATTTACCGCTGGCGAGGCCTTCTCCATCTAATATTCGATGTTCAGCCTCCTGAAATGAAAATTCTTCGCCCTTATTGCGCTCTACAGCTGCTAACTTTTCTTGATATCGACGCTCCAGATCCGCCTCTGCATCCACACTCGCTTCGGAGTCCCATAGTAGCTCAACGGTAAACCCCTTCAATCCATTTTCCTCAACCGCCTCTTTAAATGCGTCTGAGACATATACACGTCGACGTCTGTATTCCGGAATTTTAAAAATCGGATAATCGTGGATGACGTCAATTTTAAATGCGTACCTATTTACATTTTTAACGAAGTTTGGGTGTCCTTCTACGAACTCTATTTCGGAATGTTTGTAATCTAGTCCATCTAAAAGCCGAATGACATTGACTGCATAGAAGTTCTTGGTCAGATGTTTTAATGGTAGCAACTCTACATTGCAACTCAGATAAGGAGCAAGTACTTGAACGGCACGATCGCTGAAAATCGGGTAATTACTACCAACTCCGGTGCAGTCACAGGCTTTACGGGATCGGTAGGTTTCAAAATGTACGCTTCCCCATTTGTCTCCTATGACCATACCATTAAAATTCGGATCAAAGTATTGATTAAATTCATTTTGATTTGGAAAAGTAAACGAGTCATAATTATCGCTTTCGTAACCCCATTGCCAGATTTTCATTGCCTTCCTCCAAATTTTTTAATGCAATCTTACCTTCAATCAATTTTTTTCTAATTGACTGAAGTACTTTTATGCCCTCATTTTGTCAATATCATTGTAGTTTAGACCGTTTGGACCAAAAGTTTCGTATGTATCTTCCAGCTTATCATAAACATACTTGAAATACGTATTTGTATGCTTACCATTTTGAGTAGCTAAATTTACAACAACATTCTCCCAATCGTTTGTTGAATAGAAGATTTCTACCTTTACTTTCGGTAGCCAAACACTGTTTGCCGCAGAATTAATATCAATCTTGAAGTGGTCTATCATGAGATCTCTGGCTTTAACTGCTTCTGGCAACTTTGAAGCTTCTGACAGCACTATATGATGGGCTTGCCAACTAGATATGACGACTTCTGCCTCGTCCGGGTGCAATCCAGCTTGCTTCAATTCCTTACCTAGGATTTCTGAAGCACTACTTCCTGTAAGTGTCGATTTTACGCGACCTACCACTTGGTTTTCATAAACCAGTGGTCGTTAGTACCTCTTCACCTATATGGATATTCCAGGTTTCGTTTGTATCACGAGTGTACACTGCCTCTACACGTTTCTAAGCTTGATCCCCTGTTTTGGGTTCTTCGACCAAACTAAATCTCCAACCTGAATTTGGTCAATCGGCTTAGCACCATCTTTGCTATTTAGAAGAGTACCAGGTGCGAAACAGTTACAAGGGTTGAATTTATTGCTACCAACGATATTAATTGGGCTATTTTTATTTTTCATTCTTCCAGCAATCCAGAGACCTTATGTTAATAGTTCCTATGGTATTTTGGTTGATCTATTACTCTTGGATATATATTGAAAGAAAACAAAAGAAAAAATTATAAAGAGTCATTCATTTAAAAACGGCAGCCTAGGACTTTATCTCACTCGTCCATGACTGCCTCTTTTTATAGACTAATCAATTACAGTATTACGTCCAAAAATCTGTCCCAGCAAAAACAAACACTTTATCCAGCGCTACTTCCCCACCCTCAAAGCAATCCGCCCAGGGAACACGTTGCTTTCGCACATTAGCAGTATCCTTCACGCCAAATTCCTGATATCTTACAGTTTGCTCATTCGCTGAGTTATTCCAGTTATCCCAGCCCAAAGGATGAATATGCGAACCCATCTTGCAACCTACAAATACAGTCTTAGCGTACTCACGCCAAGGACGTCCTAAAAACACTGGAGCAATATCAGGGTCGGCTGTTAAGAAGCAATTTTTAAAAATAAAACCATGTGACTGTCTCTCGGGTGTGGAGGCAGCTGTTATATACCCTGTATTGTTTTCATAATGACGTAAACTGCGGATTTCACATTGATCAAAGTAAGCCGTTGCACCGCCAAAAATAAAATCAATCGTTCCTTCTATATAGCAATGCTGATACAACTGATGATACTGGGCATGATGTTCTCTTAGCGGAACGCCTCCGAATGCTCCTCGCTCTCGTGGAGTAGGTGGCAAAGGCCCTGTGAACAACGTGTCTTGATGCCCTTTGAAGGTACAACGCCTGAACACAGTTCGGTCACAATGCGCATAAACGGCTACCGCCTGACCAATAGGTTCTCCCTGCCCAGCACTATTGGAAATCACCAGGTTCTCTAAGACCAGGTCGGTACCTCCCAGAAATAACGTTGATGTAGCAAACGTATTGATTTCTTCACCCGCTTCATCACGCTCTTTGGCATAATGATTCATGGTTATTTCCACGAGGCCAATCCCTATAATTGTTAAATAAGAACGATAAATCCTAACTGTCTCATTATAGATGCCTGACAAAATATAAAGCGTATCTGCTTGGCCCGATGGCTCGCGCTCTAGTGAATCTATCGCCTCTTGAATCGTGTGATAGTCACAAAAGGATTCTTTGCCTACTACTAGCATCGTTGGTTCAGTTCCCTTCTATGGATTTTAGAGATGCTTCGTCAAAAATTGCTGCCATAACGTCCGCATTTCCAGAGTCTCCATATGCCCTCCACTTCCCACTAGCGGTTGCCAATGTTCTGGGCTCCCTGCAGTTTGGTAAGCTTCAGCTAATCCTTGAGCCAGATGCTCAACACCTTCAATCGGACATAACCGATCGTTTCTGCCTACTAGGCTCATTCGCGGGCGGGGAACGATCCGCTTTTGAATATCGAGCGTTGTGAAATACTTCAATAACCCGGGCACATAAGAATAGTAACCATGGTGATCTAGTCCTCTTACAGCAATTAGGGTATGCGCATCGACTTGACCACAAATATCGATAATCACCCCGACTCGTTCGTCTAATGCAGCCAGCCACCATGCCATCAAACCACCCATGGACATACCGATTGTTGCGATTCGTGACGTATCAATATCCTCACGTTGGCACATGTAATCTAACATACGAAAATTGTCATATAGCATCATGCCCCACATGACCTGCCCCTGCCATAGCATTTCCTTCACTAGCTCACTCTCAGTTTTACCGCCACGCTCATTAAACCCCCACATATCGATACAGCAAGCAGCGTACCCCATCTCTGTTAAGACTTTAGCAAAAGAGGGCTGTTGCAAATACGCGCTGCTGCGAACAAACTCATTACGTCCATTCGCGTAATTTCCCCCATGAGAATGATTAAAGACAACCAGCGGAAACGGTCCTTCTCCATCCAAAGGAATAGCAACATAAGCAGGTACCCGTTCCAATCCATTCAGATCAAACAAAAGGGATTCGAGGCGATATCCGTCCCGTTCCTCTTGGTTTATCACAGTTACCGAAATCGGCTTATCCGTTGGAAGATCACCTAACAGTTCCTTCAGTTTATCCGGCGCCATGGCTTCCCCCTTTACGGACACACATTCTGTTCTGTGGGCGAAACGGTAACTTGTTCTACTAGTTTCTCCGGCTTTTTCGTGTTCTTGGACTGACAATTCACGATCTCTATTGCTTCGCCATTTTCAATGTAAAAAGCAGGTCCTTCATGATTCTCGATAGTCACCTGTTGGAATAGTACATCCCTTGCATTGCCCAGAAAAAATCCGCGATTGTTCATGTTCTCGATTCCTGTCATCATGTCCGGATGCCCGGGAACCGCATTACTTGCCATAGAGATATCAATATTTGAAAAAGTAATCTCTGATACATACTGCTCCGCCAGTCCATATAAGAATCCCGCAGCAGCATGAACATTACGTGCGGTAATATTGGCGAAATGGATACGTCTAAAGCATGGCGTTTCATCAGTGATCGGATAAGGATTTTTATCCCACACATACTTTTCTTTCCCGCGCGGCCCACAGAAATAGTATAGATTCAGAGTAAATGGACAAATGACGTCTTCCATTACAATATTACTGATCCTAATGTCTTCAATAGTTCCACCACGACCCCGTCTTGATTTCATACGAATGCCACGATCGGTTTGCTTAAAAACACAGTTGCTAATAGTTACATTCCGAATATCTCCACTCATCTCACTTCCAAGAACAACTCCACCATGCCCATGAACCATGGTACAGTTTGTGATCGTGATATTCTCGCATGGAATACGTTCTTTCGTATCTTCAGTTCCTGCTTTGATAGCAATGCAGTCATCACCTACATCAATATTGCAGTTACTTATCCGCACATTCGTACAGGACTCTGGATTAATACCATCTGTATTCGGAGAATCAGCCGGGTTATTAATGGACAGGTTATCAATCGTCACATTGTAGCAGGCCACAGGATTAACGGTCCAGCTTGGAGAATTCACCAGCGAGACATCCTTAATCGTTACCCGCTGACAGCTATCAAAGCCAATCAAAGTCGGACGGGGGTATTTTAACTCTTTCCGTCGGTTCCGAAATACATCCCACCAAGCCTTACCATTACCATTAATAGTTCCGCTTCCGGTAATCGATATATTGACTAAACTTTTACCATGAATACAAGGCGTATGAACCTGCTGCTTCACCCCTTCCCATCTACATTCCACCGCAGGGTAATTCACAGGGTTCGTACTGAATGAAAGGATCGCTCCTGGATTTAAATTTAATTCAATATTGCTTTTCATAACAATCGCACCCGTATAGTAAGTGCCAGCTGGCACATAAACAGTTCCTCCACCAGCCTCATTTGCCGCTTCAATCGCACGCGCAATCGCTTCTGTCGCTAACATCCCGCTATTCTTAAGCGCACCAAAATCGTCAATATTATATACGGACATTCTATAGCACTCCTATTCTATATCAGATCCAGCCTCTTAATTGTTCGTATTCCACACAGGCTTGTAGGAAAGCACCCACACCTTTTTGGTCATTCGTGACAATAGGCTCACTAATGTAATAAGCAAAGGTACCATCTCTTTGGTCCACTCCACCTAACCCCGCTACTTGGCAATTCTTATTTAGATTGACCCAACCTTCTTTGGTTTCTAGTACAAATTCGCTGATAAGTCCTTGGAAGGCGCGGTCTAACGGTTCGTACCAACTAGCCTCTAACACGCCTAATCGAATGCCTTTTGCCATAGCGTACACAATCATGCTGGAAGCAGAAGCTTCTAAATAATTTCCTTTGCGTTCCCCCAGATTCACTACTTGATACCAGACGCCAGATTCAGGATCCTGATATTTCTTCACAGCAGTTAAAGTATCAATTAGAATTCGGACCAGCTCTGGATAATCAGAATGCTCACTCGGCAATAACTCTAGAACATCAACTAAAGCCATAAGATACCAGCCAAGTGAACGCGCCCAAAAGTTAGGAGATAGCCCTGTCTCGGGGTCACACCAAGGCTGAATATGTTGTTCATCCCATGCATGATATAGCAGACCCGTTTCCGCGTCTTTAGTGTGCTTCTCACATAAAATAAATTGTTTCGTCACATCTTCAAGCCCCTGCCCTTCCTCAAAGGCTAGCAAGTAGGCTAAATAGAATGGTGCACCCATATAAAGACCATCCAACCAGATTTGATAGGGATATATATTTTTATGCCAGAAAGCGCCTTCCGAGGTTCGCGGATGTGTCTCAAGCTGCTTTCTAAATAAGGTAGCCGCTTGTTTATATTTTTCCTGCTTGGTTTCTTTATATAGCGTAAATAATAATTTCCCGTTGTTAATGTGATCGATATTGTATTCATCTAGGCGATAACCCTTAACGCTGCCATCCTCCTGAATAAAGTTATCCATCTGATCTTGAATGAATTGCAGATACTTCGCATCACCGGTTTGCTTCCAAAGCCATTCAAATCCATTCAATACGACACCATAGTCATACGTCCAGCTTCCGTTGTAGCCTTTATCTTCATAGAGCTTAGGTGTCCTCGCCATGATTGAGTCTGCTGTGCGGATTGCCCAATGTGATCTCTTCATCCCAACCCCCTGATTATCATTAAATTTAAGAACTCAATAGCAAAAATTAGCGGTAGATCGTTCGTGAACAAGCCGCTACGGGTTCGGAGGGTTCTTACGATCGCTGTTAAAGCCCAATTTCTGATTATAAAAAAGATAATCGGTTGAAATAGCGCTTTAAAGGCGACCACTGGCGTTTCTCCAGAATCCCTCCGCCCCTCCGCTCTTTCACACGTAAACCTCTAATTTTTAGAATGAGTCCATTCACGAACTACCTTCTCGCATAAAATAATAGGACTTGATTCTCAGTCCCAGAGAATCAAGTCATTGTCTAGTAAGAATTCAATGGAATCACTCTTGGATTATGCTCTCCATCTCAACACAAGCCATCACCAACGCGCCTACGCCATGTAAATCATTTTTAACTTTAGGTCTAGTGACGTAACTCTCGTAATCTCCAGCCGAAGTACCGATACAGATGTCCGGCAGAATTAACCTATCCTGCTCATCCCACTGAATGATTTGGATTAACCCTTCATACCCTTTTCTAGCCGCGGCTGTAGCGACTTCCGCATCGCTTACAATGCCATGCTTCACTGCTTTGGCAATCGTGTAGACGAATAAACATGAACCTGAGGTCTCCAGCCAATTATCCGGCTCATGCCCCTTATCTACGACCTGATACCAAAGTCCACTTACCGGATCTTGATAACGAATAAGGGCATCAACAAAATCACGTAAAGTAGAAGATAATTCAGTTCGCGCTGGGTCTTGGACGGCCAACAGATCAAGAAATTGCGACAAAGCAAGACCATACCAGCCCAGCGATCTGCTCCAGAACTCCGGTGAACAACCCGTCTCCGGATTCGACCAAGGCATCCTGCGGCTCTCATCCCATGCATGATACAATAAGCCAGTTGTCTCATCCTTCATATGCTTGCGCATTAGCATTTCCTGATGAAGTACCGTCTCACGCAAGCTAGGGTCATCGTAGACATTAGCATATTTCAAGGAGAATACGCCTGCCATATAAAGCCCATCTAACCACATTTGGTTAGCATATTTATCCTTATGCCAATACCCACCTTCAGAGGTTTTGTTTAACGTAAGCAATAAATTCCTCAGCTTCTCCGCAGCGATGCGATACTTGAGTTTACCTGTCCGTTTATGAAGATTAAACAACAGTTGTCCAGCTTGAACAGCATCCAGCTCATCGCGGGCGAAATAAAAGTTACCATATTCATCTACCAAATCATCCACGTATTCCTGAATATAGTTAATATAGCGGTCCTCTTGATTAGTACTCCATAATAGCTCCATACCACACAGAAATACACCTTGATGGTAATGCCAACGATGTGCTGGGGGAAGCTCTCCCGCTCTGTAAGTATCCATTAAAGAATCGCATGCCTTTTTTGCCCAATCCATTGGTGTTGTTGGTATCCTGCCAGTCATCTCCAAGCTCCTTCCAAAGAATAATCTCTCTCTTCCTCTTATTAGCCCTTCATAGAACCTAACATGGCACCTTTGGCAAAATGCTTCTGAAGGAACGGATACACCATGAGTATTGGCAGAGTAGCTACCACGATGACAGCCATCTTAATAGTTTGATCCGGTGGTGGAACAGTGGCATCCAGCGTAGCACTGTGGTCCATTCCACTAGCCAGGACAACAATTTGTCTCAATAGGACTTGAATTGGCCACTTGCTGCTATCATCCAGATACAGAATTGCGCTCATGTACGTATTCCAATACGTTACCGAATAGAACAATCCGATGGTCGCTAAGGCCGGTAAAGATAGAGGCAATACAATCCGGAACAAAATTCCGAAGTCGTTACATCCGTCAATTTTGGCAGATTCCTCGAGGCCCTCAGGGATGTTTTGAAAAAAGTTCTTCAAGATAATCATATTAAAAGCACTAATTGCTGAAGGCAGAATAAGCGCTGCATAGGAGTCGATAAGTCCTAATTCCTTCACTACCAGGAACGTTGGAATCATTCCTCCATGAAAGAGCATCGTGAATACGACCAGGAAGTTAACCACTTTACGTCCGTCCAAATCTCTTCTAGCCAGGGCGTAAGCCATCAAAGAGGTAATGAGCATGCTGAAAGCTGTTCCAATGACCGTTACACCAATGGAAACTCCCATAGCTTTAAATAATGTGTTCGTTGAAAAGATGAACTTGTACGCTTCCAAACTCCATACTTTTGGGATCAATACAAATTTATTGGCGGCTATCTCCGCACTTGTTGTAAAAGAACCCGCTACAACGTGTACGAAGGGAAGCACTGTCACCAATGCAATAATTGCTAGCAGCGTAAAATTTATAGCAGAAAAAATTCTGCCGCCGATTGTTTTATCCTCTACCATTTCGATTCCTCCTACAACATATCAATAGACGCCTTCTTCTCCCATTTTCTTGGAGATTTTATTCACTGTCATGACCATGATCAAACCAACAATGGATTTAAAGAATCCGATGGCTGTACTGTAACTAAACTGTCCTTGTCTCAAACCTGCGGTATACACATACGTATCAATAATTTCCGCGACCTCTCGATTCATGGAGTTAAGCAGCAGATAGACATGTTCAAATCCAAGATCCAGAACGGAACCGATTTTCAAAATAAACAAGGTGATAATCACGCCTCGAATAGCTGGAAGTGTAATATGCCAGACTTGTCTAAGCCGCCCGGCTCCATCCATACGTGCTGCTTCATAGAGCCCAGGATCGATTGCAGCAATAGCAGCCAGATAAATAATAGTTCCCCAGCCCGCTTCCCTCCAGATGACCTGAATAATGTACATCGGCCTGAACCAGCTTGGATTAAGCAGGAAGTTGATTTTTTCAAAGCCAAAATAGGCAAGCAGCTCGTTGATAATCCCGCCGTCCATCGTAACCATTACAAACGAAATGGAGACGACGATAACCCATGACATAAAATGGGGTAAATAGAATAGGGTCTGAAAGGTTCTTTTGAAAAAAGTACCTCTAAGCTCGTTCAGCATCAGAGCCAATATAATCGGTATTGGAAAATAAATCAGAATATTCATCCCAAACAAGATCAGTGTATTCACTAAAATATTTAAGAAGTCAGGTTCTGTAAACAACCTGCTAAAATGCTTCATCCCTACCCAATCACTACCTGTAATGCCTTGATACGGCTTGTAATCTTGGAAGGCAATTATTAATCCATACATAGGAAAATATTTAAAAATAACAAAGTACAGTACGCCCGGCGTTAGCATGACATAGAGCCATTTATTTCTCCACAGCCGCTTTTTTAGTTCACTGTTGCTCTTATAAATACGCTTTGGTTGTGCAACTGGCTGTGCGGTGAATTCCTGCATGTTTCTCTTCCTTTCTCCTTCTTTATTCAAACTCTTTATTTCTCCAGGTGACTATGAAGAGAAAAGGTTGTTGAACCAGGATCAACAACCTTTTCAGCTAGGTTTTATTTCTTATACAATGCGTTGTACTCATCAATAATCTTAGCTCCGCCACGGCTCTTCCAGTTTTCAACTTCTTTTTCGAACCCTGCTTTGTCGATCTGTCCATAGATATACTTGTAAGTCGCATCAGTAATGATCTGTTGAAGCTCAACACCTTTTTCTGTATAGGTAGCTGAATCCATAGCAGCTGTTGGATCTGGAACGCCTACCTTAACATTCTCAAGAACTAATTCTTCTGCATGAATACGGCCTGGCAGCACGTTATAGCTTTGGTACATGCCATTTGTTTCATATTCTCCGATAACACTATCCTTAAAGCCCTTTACTTCACGTTCGATCAGCTCTTTGTCATCTGCTGGCTTCGCTTTACCGTCTTCAACCGTATAGTGAACGCCTTCAATTCCCCAATACATCAAGTTAGCTACTTCAGGGGTCATCATCGCATCAAAGAAAGCAAGAATTTTCTTCAGTTCTGCTTCGTCCTTGACAGCAGATTTCGGGAACAGGACGACGTTGTTATACCCTGGAATCATCCATTGGGCAAACTTTCCATCAGGACCTGCGACCATACTGTGTGTATCCAGAACGGCATCCGGGAAATTCTTGATGGTATCTTTATTTAGTGAATCAATATCTTGCATGGAGCCTCCGATATAAAGACCCCCTTTACCACTGGTGAACATGTTCACAGCATCTGTCTTACTGGTAGCCGCGAAGTCTTGGTTCATGTAGCCACCATCACGTGCTTTTTTGAAAAAGTCCATCGTATCGATATACTGTTGGAACGTAAAATCAGGTGCTAATTTGCCATCCACTTCGCCCCATGTGTTTGGTGTGCCAAACCACGAAGATACCGTTTTGAACGCACCATAGGTTAATTCATTCCGGTCAATAATACCTGTGGTGTCCTTCTTGCCATTACCATCTGGATCTTGTTCTGTGAATGCTTTAGCCATAGCCAGCAATTCATCTACATTAGCCGGTGCTTTAAGTCCCAGCTTATCTGCCCAGTCTTTTCGGTAAATGATCCCTTGGCGTGCAAGTGGACGCCCGATATATAGGGTATAAAGCTTGCCGTCTACTTTCGTGTTATTCAGAATTTCCGGTTTCATTTTGCTCAAATTAGGGAATTCACTTAATAGTGGACCAATTTCCCAGAACTGACCGTCTTTGATCGCGTCTTTCATTTGAATAAAAGTGGTTTGATTTTTTAAATAAGTTACTTGTGGCAGTGAGCCTGTAGCAAAGGATGAATTCAGCTTTTCTTCATACGTGTCTGCTGGATAAAATTGATAAGTTAGCTTGGTGTTCGTCAATTTCTCTACTTCTGTTTTAATTCTGTCTGGTGGTGTTTCTGTCGTATTCAATGGAAGCATGATTTTGATTTCTGTAGGTTTCTCTTTAGGTGCTTCAGTCTCTTCCACCTTTGTGGTGTTCTCTGCACTTGTAGTTGGAGCTGCTGCTGCTTCTTTGTTATTGTTGTTACCACCGCATCCAGCTAACAATGTGCTGAATGTTAACAGTGCTGTTAACAACATGGTGAAGGATTTCTTCTTCATACCATTTTGACCTCCATAATTTGTATTGGTTACGAGTTCCACGTTACATCGTCGGCAAGGTTACGAAAACAATCATTTCCCCATAAAGCCCCGTTCTTAAAGGGATCTGAGCAAATGATTATGGTGATAACACAAAAAAATCCACCGCGTCATCCGCAGTGGATCAAACTAACCTATTTACTTCTCTATCCCAAGTTCAGCCTCACCATATTCCATAATAATCTGATCTCCTCCGCTAGCTCTCCATTTCTCAACTTCCTTCTGGAATCCCTCAGCGGTTATATTGCCTAGTATGTAATTGTACGTAGCATCCACAATGATTGTAGACAATTCCACATTTTTCTCATCATAGGTGGATGAGCTTAGAGACACGGTAGGATCGTCGACCAGAAAAGATTCATTATCTTTACTTAGCTGATCCGCAAGTGAGGTCAATTGCTCCTTCTGAGCTACCTCCATAATGTTCTTATTACTAATATCTGCAATCATCAAAGAATATAACGGATTTACTTCTTGCACCCGCAGTTCTGAGGTTTCCTCGGGAAGAATGATTTTTCCACCCTCAAGCTTATAATGGCGCCCTTCAAACCCATACATCATTATATTCGCTACATCTTTATCCATGGTTCGATCAAAGAATTCGAGTACCTGGCGGAGTTCAGCCTCCGTAGCAATGGCTTTTTTGGAGAAGAGATAGAGTCCATTATAATTGGGTATCGCCCACACCTTATATCCTACTGGCCCTTCGATCCGATTGATTAACGTAAGTTCTGCCTTTGGATTCAAATTCTGAGCTTCAATAGACAGCCGCTTTACATCTGTCATACTGCCAATAAATACACCAGCAATCCCATTAATGAACTTATCGCGTTGTACTTCTTTGCTCGTTAAGGCGAAATCCTGATTAATAATTTTCTCATCATATAATTTCTTCATGAAATTCATGGTGTTCATATACTCAACGGTCACAAATTCAGGAACGAATTGATGATTCTCTAGTTTCCAATTATTCGGGGTGCCAAAATACGAACTTAATGTCTTGAATACCCCATACACAAGATCATTTCGATCGACTAATCCGAAGGTATCCTGTTTGCCATTCTGATCTGGATCGTTGTATGTAAATTGCCTCATAACCTCATACAGTTCATCCAGTGTTTGTGGATTATTTAAATGGAGATTATCGAGCCAATCCTTACGAATAATGACCCCCTGTCTGGAAGAAGGACGTTCCGTATATAGGCCATAGATCTTACTATCTACAGAAGTCTGCTTAAGAATGGCGGGGTTCAGTTGTTTAAGATTGGAGAACTCCTGAAGGTATGGGCCGATCTCCCAAAAGGCATCCGAACGAATAGCATTTTTCACCAGATTATAGTCTGAGAATTTTACAAATGTGACCTTTCCGAGTGAATTGGTCGTAAGCGCCGTGTTCATCTTATCCGTGTAGACACCCTCTGGAATCCACCTTATATCGAGCTTCACACCTGTCAGTCTTTCGATCTCTGCCATAATCTCTTTCGAAGGCTGTTGTGGAAAATGAAGGGGTGCCAAAATTGAGATGCTCGGGGGAGATACTACTGGGCCAGATTCGGCAGATTCCTTATCGTTGCAAGCGCTTAACAAAGAGAAAACGAGCATGGTAAATAAGCAGAAATACAGCGTTGCCCTTTTACCCATAGATACTTTAGACATTTCTGTGGCCTCCTAGGTATTGTAAGGATTATCACTCTATATCTTGAAAATTTTACAATTTATAAGCATAATTAGAGCTAATGATTATCACGAAGCGAGATGATTATTGTTATTTCATACCAAGTTACATACACTTAGATCAAGTGTCTACTTCTACATAAGTAAAGGTGCTGAGTCCCGTGAGACCATTAAGCTTTCTAAGTAAGCTAACGATGTTTGCCTTTGTAATTAGCACGCTGCCTGTATTGTTCATCGGTTCTTTTTCATATTTCACATCTTCAAAAGAAATTCAAAAAAACGTTAACGACAGCAAAATGGAATTAATCTTACAAATCACCTCAAATGTAGAACATAAGTTAACAACTGTCAATCAAACATTAAACCAAGTGATCAATTCTAGTGTATTAAAAAAAGCACTAAACAACCCTTTAAATGAAACCGATTTCATTTTATACAATGATTTAAGAAACGAAATTCGCAATATGCAGTCCTTCGATACAAAGCTGGAAGATGTCATCTTATTAAATCAGCAGCAAAATTGGATGATCAAAAATTCTGGGGTCTATCGCTTGGATGAGTACAAGGACCATGCGCAGCTCACCAACCTGATGAATATTGCCGAAGATACCTCGTGGATCCTGAACCCGTCCTCCATATTTTACAGTGAGGAAAGCATTAACGTCACAGGCTGTAACTACAGCATTAGTCTTATCAAGAAACTCCCAACCAATAAGCTGCAAAAATATGGGCTTGCCTTAGCTAATATTCCTGTCTGCAGTCTTCAGGATTTCATTAACTCGGATGTACAGCCACTCGACGATATAATCGTTCTGGATAAGACAGGTCGATTTCTGCTGCATCCGGACCGCAACTTAATCGGGAAACCAATGAAAGAAGGCGGATTTACAGAAGATTCTTTCATTACTAATCCATCTAAACTTTCAGGTCAGTTTAAGACCAGGATCCACAAGAAGGATTACTCCGTCACTTACATGCGCTCTCAGATGAATGGCTGGGTCTATCTTTCGGTCACATCCATGGAAAGTTTAACGAAAGAATCCAAAAAAATTAGCCTGTTCACGATATTCGTGTGTAGCTTTATGCTTCTATTGTCTATTCTCTTGGCATGGATCGGTTCAAGACGGATGTACACTCCCATTGAAAGACTACTCAATCAAATGGGCCAACGCAAACCGGACATTAAATCCAGACACACGAATGAATTTCAGATTATTGGAGAACAAGTTCATTCTTTATTCCAATCCAAATCACAGCTGGAAAAAGAAGTCCGTCAGCATATCCAACAGGTGCGTACCTTCTTCCTAATCAATGCTTTCCATGGCAACGTGAAGAAGCGCGATCTGCACGAAGAGCTGAAACAATTCGGCTACCATAAGCAGCTCGAAGAATGGAAGACGATGGCTGTGATTACGTTGTCGATTGATTTTGCCGATGATTCCAGCTATGAGAAAAAAGATCTTAATCTCTTATTATTCGCTGCCCACAATATAATCGAAGAGTTAGTCTGCCCTGAACAACGACTGGCACCTGTAATTATGGATCATGCAGTAGTCGTCTTATTAGGGAGTCCAGACAGTGATACCGAGTCTTTTCACAAGACATTATATTCATTAACGGAGAAGCTACAGCAGGAAATAAACAACTACCTAAAGCTTCAGGTGAGCATTGGTCTGAGCCTTCCCTTCAACACCTTCGATAAATTATCCACGGCTTACAGAGAGGGACTCGAAGCACTGAAGCATCGGATCAAACTTGGTAAAGGTGTCATTATCCAGTATGAAAATATTAACTCTGGCAAGCACTATCTGAATTTGAACTACCCTACTCATAAAGAAAATGACTTACTGGACGCTATCAAATTAGCTGAAACAGATAAAGCAAAAGAACTCATTCATTTGCTCTTCAAATCTATCTTTGCTCATGAGCTTTCACCACAGGAATACCAGATCCCGTTGACGCGCTTACTCAATAATTTACTCATTATGATGCAGGAATCCGGTATTAGCTTAAATCAAATTTATCATGCTAATGGTTCCATATTTGAGGAGCTGCATGACCTCCATACTGTAACGGAGATTGAAGATTGGTTCTGGAGCATGGTCATTAATCCGATGATCAAGATTTTTAACAGCAGACAAAATGCTCAATACCATAACATCTCTGAGAAGATCATCGATCTGATACAGCATGATTATGATACAGATCTTACTTTAGAAGAGTGTGCTTCACGCCTGCATTACAATGCCAACTATATCAGCAGTGTCTTCCGCAAGGAAACCCAGTACTATTTTAGCGAATATCTAACGATGTACCGATTTAAAATGGCGAAAAAATGGCTGAAGGAAACTGACATGCCCATTAAAGATATTGCGGCCAAATTAAGATATAACAACTCTCAGAACTTCATTCGCTCTTTCCGTAAGCAGGAAGGCATGACACCCGGACAATACCGGGATCACAACGCTGGCACAAAACTTAAATCCACCTTTGACGAATCGATGTAAAAAAGAAGGAGAAAATCCTATGACATCCACATTATTTATTGCAGGCGACTCCACTGCGGCTATCAAAGGCGCTGATGAAAAACCTATGACTGGCTGGGGAGAATACCTGCAAAGCTATTTTGGGACTTCTGTTCGAATCGAGAATCGCGCTATTAATGGTCGCAGTACCAAATCCTTTATAACTGACGGCCGTTTGGAAGACATCCTTAAAGACTTCAAAGCCGGTGACTACCTCTTCATTCAATTTGGACATAACGATGAGAAAAAAGAAGATCCTTTGCGTTACACTGATCCCGATACTGAATATCGCCGCAACCTAATTCAATATATAGAAGCTGCTCAGCAGTTAGGAGGGACTCCGGTTCTGCTAACCTCTGTAAGTCGCCGCCGCTTCAACTCCGATGGAGAGCTTGACCCGCTTGCTGTAGGCGTTTATCCCGAGGTAATGAAACAAGTAGCTAAAGAAACGCACACCCCGCTACTTGATATTTTCACAGCTTCGCAAGCGCTCTATCGTTCATTAGGCGAAGAAGCATCTAAGAAATTATTCATACATTTGCCTGAAAAAGCACATCCCAATTATCCAAATGGGGTAACAGATGATACTCATTTCTCGGATGAAGGTGCGCAGCAAATTGCTAAACTTGTGGTTCAAGCGCTTAAACAAAACACAGCCTCACCTATATCAAACTTACAACAACTTTTATAAGGAGTGATCATATGAGCATCCCCCTTCATCTAGGTGTTCGAGCACATGATTTCACACATGTTCCATTGAAGGATTTAATTGAGAAGATTCAGTTCTATAATTTCGCTCATATCCAGTTTGCAATTAAGAAATCTTTTCCTGACAGTACTCCGAGTCTGACGGCTATAAGCCCTGGAACAGCTAGTTATTTTGGAAATGCCTTTAGAAACGCTGGTATTCAGATTGCGGTGCTTGGCTGTTACGTTAATATTGTAGACACCGATCTATACAAACGGGCACAAGCGTTAGCCGAATTCAATACGTATCTTCGCTTGGCCAGAGATTTCGGCGCTAGTCTAGTAGGGACAGAAACTGGAAGTGTGGGACTTGGGTATACCACAGATAATTTTACAGAAGAAGCTTTTCAACAGGTCGTTACTTCGGTAAAGCTAATGGTCGCAGAGGCCGAACGTTTTGGTGTGACGGTAGGTATTGAAGCAGGACTTCATCATCCGCTGTATTCCGCTTCCTTAACTCGCCGACTGCTGGATGAGATTCCTTCTAATAATCTTCAGATCATATTGGATTGCGCAAATCTAATGTCACCTACAAATTACTTGCATCAGGAAGCTATTATTATGGAAGCTTTGAAGCTCTTAGGAAATCGAATTGCCATCATTCATTTAAAAGATTTTATCGTGCAAGATGGAGCCATCAAAATTGTTCCTGTAGGTCAGGGCTGGCTTGAGTTTGAGCCGATTCTCCGTTATATGAAATACGAGCGTCCGCATATTCAGGGCATTTTAGAGAGTACTCCTGAATCGCATCTAAGAGAAAGCATCGCTTTTTTACAGCGGATATATGAAGAAGTGTAGCGTGGATTTTTATAATCTGTTTAACATCCGTTTGACCTTCATCAAATAATGGACTGTTATGATCAAGACATCAAGAGTATTTGGGAGGGGTTCTATGCGTCTTGCTTTATTTACAGACACATTTCTTCCGCAGACGAATGGTGTTTCACTTACGCTTCAGCGCTTAACCACTCATTTGAACCGGCGAGGTATCGAGCATCTGCTATTTTCGCCGAAATCTGCTCCTGACGACAGTTATGCCGATCCCATACGTCCCATTACCAGCATCCCTTTTTTCTTATACCCAGAATGTAGACTCGCACTGCCAAATATGTCCTCCATCCAGTCAGAGCTAAAAGCTTTTCGACCGGATCTGCTTCATTTGGCTACTCCGTTCAATATCGGCCTATGCGGCCTTCGCTATGCGCGAAAGCTTGGCCTGCCTCATGTCGCCTCCTACCATACCCACTTTGACCGCTACCTTAATTATTACCGGATGAAAAAAATCGTTCCTCTTTATTGGAAGTACATGAAGTGGTTTCATCGATCCTGCGATGCTACCTTCGCGCCCTCCAACGAAACACTTGATTCCCTCCAAGCTCAAGGCTTTCAACGTTTGAAGCTTTGGTCTAGAGGCATCGACTGCAATCTCTACACTCCGAAAAAACGCAGCCATCAGGTCCGTGATCGTTACGGAATTACCGCACCGATATTACTTCTGTATGTGGGAAGGATTGCTCCTGAAAAAGATATCAACACCCTTGCTCTCGCCATGCAGCAATTGCCCGAGTCTATGCAAGCTCAGGTACATTGGTTAGTTGTTGGAGACGGTCCCTTATTATCAGAGATGCGGGCGCAGGCACCGCAAAATGTCACGTTTACGGGCTACAAACACGGTGAAGAGCTTGCCCAATTGTATGCCTCAGCTGATCTATTCGTCTTCCCTTCCAGTACGGAAACCTTCGGTAATGTTGTCCTTGAAGCCATGGCCTCTGGACTGCCTGTCCTCGCCGTAAATGAAGGTGGGGTGAAGGATCTGGTTACACCCGGTCGCACCGGAATAATCGCCCCACCTCGTTCCCCGGATGCTTTTATTCATGAGATTTGTGCATGTATAGAGCAACCACAAAAGCTGGCTGCTATGGGTTATGAGGGGCGACAGCTGGCACTCGGCCGCTCGTGGGAGACCATTTTTGATGGACTCATTCGCGATTATGAAGAGGTCATTGAGAATAGACGCTTCGATCTTATACCGGCTTTACTACCATTAATATAATAATGACGATTGTGAGCACATGTACAGCTGCTTCTAACGGAGCGATCTTGTTCATAGCGGCGATGTAGCCTACAGGGATTTCATCGCTATCACTCGCCATCACAAGCTCGGTCAGCTTTTTCAATCGAGGCTCAACGAATCCAATAATAATGATTTCTATCACGATAAAAAATAATAACGAAAGATTGATCCACAACACCGACAAGCCCATTTTATCTATGATCATTAACAAAATGCCTGTAACAATCAGTGTGATCCCACCCGTTTTAGGGAATCTGTTTATTTTCTTCATCATGCCAAATACAAAACGAAGCTGGCTGCCTGTCTTGGCTGAGCTTGTCAGTATTGGCAGCACAAAAGCTGGTCCAATTCCCACTATGGCCGCTATAACATGTATGACTACCACAATCTTAGAGATAATATCCGTCCATTCCATGATTACAATCCTCCCTATCATTCGTTGTTTAGATTCATATGACGATGATAGTGGAAATAGTCTTGCAGAATCCTTTAAATCTTAGATAATCTCAAAAAAACGCCTAGCCGGATATTACCGACGTAGGCGCTTTTTTAACTTTCATGACAATAGTCATGGTTAATCTTCAATCCTATTTTTTCATTATGTTATAATATTGGCATCCTTGATAGGAGGGGAAAAGATGGCCCTTATTCATTATGTTGAGTACAATACTACGCACGCGAGCAATTTTGTTATAGATGTTCCCGTGGGCTATCACTGGCTTCTTGTAATCACCAAGACCCCAGCACAATTCTGGGTAAATGGCGGGCTCAAGGAATACCCTGCTCACAGCGCAATTCTCTATCGTCCATTGCAGAAAGTCTATTATCAGGCCTGCACCGATCAATTTATCAATGACTGGATCCGCTTCGAATCCAATGAACCTTATATTACCGAATCTCCCCTTCCGCTTGGGGTTCCCTTTGCCCTTAGTGATCCGGACTACTGCCACAAGTTGTTTGAACTGCTTGTCATCGAGCATAATTTTAATCGGGATTGCAAGGAATCTTCCATTGATTATTTGCTCCGCACGTTGTTCAACAAGCTATGGGAATCCTACTTCCAAGATGAAATTACACCTCAATACTACAAATTACTGAAACTGCGTACAGCTATTCAAACGAACCCAGGCGATTATTGGACAGTTTCGAAAATGGCGGAATTTCTTCGAATCAGTCCCGGCTATCTCCAGAATATCTACAAGAAAACGTTTGGAATTTCCTGCATAGATGACGTTATCAATAGCCGAATTCGTATGGCAAAAGAATATTTGATTCACAATACTCAAAGTATTGCTGAAGTCGCTTCCTGGTGCGGATATCAAAATGTGGAACACTTCTGCAGGCAATTCAAACAAATGACTGGGTATACGCCGAGAAATTACCAAAAGCATGCAAGGAGTTAATACCCGAATTATATTTTTGCAACACTGATTATGCCGTTCACTATTGAACGAGAGTTAAATACTTCATTAGCATGAAACCATCGCAAATCCGACTTGATACGATAAGCTCTGCACTATTCCACATCTTTTGATTAATGGCGATCAGGTCCCTGTTCATCAGAATATCCCCAGTTATCTGGTTTGCTTTACGGACATCGCTGCCGATCATAGCGACTAATGTCCCATCCCCTCCCCTATCTTTCATGCTCCAGTAATCATCAAAATATGTGCATTGTACTTTGCTGAGCAATCACGCTTTTGTTCAACAGCCCATTACTGGAGCTGAAGCGATTTGCCACTTTTAT